>JAHQVI010000019.1 GCA_019634405.1 Hyphomicrobiales bacterium | reverse complement strand
TGATACGATTATTTATTCAAATATATATATTAAAATTAGTTCTGATTTCTTTTTAAGGGTGCTGCAATTGCGCCAACACAATATGTCGTTTCATCTGGAAGAATATCGTGCTCTTCGGAATGAGATATTATTGTATACCCGACGGGAAACATTGGTTTTATTTTATATAAGTGTTGTCAATGCCGGGGTTCTATCTTGGGTAATTGCAAGTTTGAACAACGACTTGCAATTTAAAGGCCCTATTTTGGTGGCTGCGGTAGTTCCAATATTTTTACTCTGGTAGGATAGCGTTATTACAGGTTAAACAATCAAGCAACAGATGGAATTTCCAAATATTTAATGCGGTTTAAGGCTAAAATATCATTGCACCGCTTTATCTGTGAAACTACATTCGTAGTACAGAAAAAATCTGGCTATCTATTTCTTCGTTTTTGCGGTTTTTATTATACATATATCCTTATTTATCTAATTTTTTTTATTATATTTTTTATGTAGATATCGTAAGTTTATTTAAGCACGAGGTGCTCTTCAAGTTTCTGGGTCAAATACGCTCTAGCGTTGATTCATCATACACACCGTCAAAATATTTCTGTAACGCTGCCTCAAATTCTCTGTTTTCCTCACCAGCTTTCGCAAACAGGCTCATCGAGGAGCGGAATTTCATTGTATCGACCGGTCCAAAAATTTGCTCGGCGGTCCGGCCCTCGAGATTGTTGACGAGTTGCGTACAATGTCGCAACCGTTTGCCGAGCACCGGATGCGCCAGATGGGCCCGCGCTTCAACCGTGCCGGAAATGGCGTATTTTATCGCCATGGCGCTGCGCCCGAGCCCGGCAAGCTGCGGGAAGATGAACCACATCCAATGCGTCTGTTTCCGCCCGGCCTCAAGCTCGGCGCAGACACGCTCGTAAACCCGCTCCTGCGCATCGACAAAGCGTTGCAGATCATAGGGATTGTCCGGTCGCTCGTTCATTTTGCCTCCTGCAAAACATCTGCCGCCTTCGGTCAGCCTCATGCTTTGGTGAGAGCAAACATTTTGCGTATAGGCAAGCTTTTACGACGTCGGGACTCGGGTCAAGAATCACTTTACCATCCTTGGTTGAAGCGATTTGCAAGAAATCGGCGTGTGATTTTCGTTAATTATCCGCAGGCGGCTAAGATCTTTGGATAAACCGGCCTCCAGCCTTGAGACGGCGCACAAGTTTTTCTAGCCTTGCGCAAACCGCACGGCGCGAGATGGTAGCGTCATGACTCAGCCGATAGGGAGATCTGTATGTCCGTGGCCGAAGTGATGGATGAGGATAACATTGTCGCAGCGCAGGCGTTGAATGGCAGCGCCAAGGATCATTTGCGCGCCTTTATTGAACGTATTGAGCGGCTTGAAGAAGAAAAAGCCGCGCTTGCCAATGATATCAAGGAAGTGTTTGCAGAGGCCAAGTCAACCGGATTTGATACAAAGGCGATCCGCGCGATCCTTAAGATCCGCAAGCAGGATGATCACGAGCGGATGGAGGCGGAAGCTGTGCTCGCGACCTATTTGCATGCGCTTGGCATGGTGCCCGCGCTTCAGGAATGATGTTTCAGCCTTGGCAGGGCTTTCGGGAGGGACAAAACCCTCCCTTTATTTTTGCGCGGTCCGCGTCGGCTTCTCTTCGTCTTCGGAAGCGGGCGTGCTGGCAATGACCGGCGCCGGTTCTTCCGGGATATCGCGAACAAGCCGCTTGAGCTGGGTGTTTACGGCCGTGCCGCGGAACTGGCGGGACCAGTAGAGCTTGGCGTATTGCAGGCCGGGCTCGAATTCATTGACCAGCATCTGACGGGCTTCTCCGAACAGCGTATGAGCATTCGGCAAACCGATGATCTCGCCCGTGCCGACCATGTCGATCTCCGCAGCCGGCGTGTCCGTCAGGAAAGGCAGGATCGGAATCGGATGGTAGTAGAGTTCGTCAGGATGGTCGTCGTCATATTGAGGTGCGGACGACATCTGGTCTTGCGGGATATTGGCGGACGGTTTCTTCGGCTTCGCAGCCGGTGTCAGATCCGTGTCGGAAAGGGCTGGGTCCAGTTTGGCCTTGTCCGGCGTAAGGCCCGCCTGAACGATCGGCGCCGGCGTATCTTCCGGTTTCCGCTTGGTCAGCGCATCGACGATTTTATCGGATGGCGACAGGCTGGCGAGAACCACGCCCGGCTGGACGCCCTGCGTAGCCGGAGCTGGCGTCGGTACTGGCGGATCAATCGGGTCTGACTGCAGGCTTGCGATGGCGATCTGGCCTTTCGGCGTTCCCTCCAGCTTGCTGCGGACGGCAATCGGCAGCGCGCCGCCATTCTTTTTCAGAGCGGCAAGGGCGACGTTGAAATCCTTCTTTGTCAGCGGTTTGCCATCGGATGGGACGTGCTTGGATTTGCCATCCGGGAACAGGATGGCCAGTTCCCTGCGCGGCAGCCTGGGCCAGTGACGCACGCGGCCGGTATCGACATGGACGAAGGGAATGGCTGAGGTCGGATAGTAGCCCACACCGCCCTGTTCGCGGATAAGGGCGGAGTTGCGCAGTTCCTTGACCGAAACATCGGGAAAATGAATGTCGGACGCCTGACCGGTCATGTGGCGGCTCTTCTTGGCCTGCCCGCCCTTAGTCTTGCGAAGCATTGCATTGGTTTTCGGTGAGCGGTAACCGCTGATCAGGTGGATCGGCTTTTTCGATCCGAGTTCGCGATGGATTTCCCAGATGACGTCGAACAGTTTCGGATCCATCTTCGTCGAAACATCACGGCGCCAGTCGCGCATAAAATGGTTAAGTTTCTTAAGCGCTTCGGGGATGAATTTGCCGTCGCGCTTATAGGTTATTGCAATCTTTTCCTTTGTATTGACGCTGAACAGTTCGAGATGGCGTTCTTCAGCGTTCGCGGCGCCAAACGCACCGAGGACAAGCCCTGCCGCAACCGCGGCGCTCGTCCACTTCCAGATCTGGAAGAAGGTCGAAATTTTCAATTTTCCCTCATAATCGCGGCAGTTACGCGCCACGATCTTAGACAGCCCAATTTTTGACATCGACCTGATGACCCGCTCACACTGATTTGCAACTGTGACGAATTTTCAACGGAGGATGGTTAAATTTCAGTATCTTTCAAATTATGGGGAAAAAATGGCCGATCTATTTTGGGAGGAACTGTGGATAACCCTGACCGTGTTTTATGCTTAACGGTCAGGGGCGTAGTTTTACTTAGCGACAGCGTAGCTGAAAGCTGACGGTGCGATCAGTTCTGTAAACCATGTTCGCCAACGTCGAATTCCTCTTCGTTGGACGCATACAGATTTTTGTTGGCCTCAAGATCCAGCGCGAGGCGGACTTGACGGTCATAGCCGTAAACATCGCGATAGCCGAGTATCTCACCGTCCTCGTCGACCCATGCCGTAAAATAGGTGATGTGCACAGGCAGCTTCTGCTCAAGCCGGACATGCTGATCATATGCCGAGTGAAGCGTCCGCTCGATACGACTTGTGGACCAGCCTTGATCCGTCAATAGCAGGCGGGCGAATTCCAGCGGGTTGCGGACCCTGATGCAGCCATGGCTGTAAGCGCGGGTCGCCCGGTTGAACAAATGTTTGGTCGGCGTATCGTGCATGTAGACGGCATGTTTGTTCGGAAACAGGAACTTGACCTGTCCAAGCGCATTGGACCGGCCAGGGCGCTGGCGCAGAAATAGCTTGTTTGGATTTACTTCGTACCAGTCAACCCTATAGGGATCGACGGAACGCCTGCCCTGCCAGATAACTTCGAGATTGCTGCGCTCGACATAGCCCGGATTCTTGCGCTCTGCGGGAATGATCTCGTTGACGAGAATTGAACGGGGTATATTCCAATAGGGATTGAAGACAATTGTCTCCATCGTGTCCGAGAAGATCGGCGTTCTATGCTTCGGAGAGCCGGTCACGATGCGTTCCTGATGGATGATCTTACCACGGCTCATGACACGGAATTTATATTCCGGGATGTTAACGAAGACGTGCCGTTTGCCGAATTCGCGCGGCACCCAGCGCCAGCGCTCCATGTTCGCGAGGATCGTTTCGACCGAAACCGGTATCGTGCCGACATTCAACGCCTCGCGCGTATTGCGGCCGATAATGCCATCGGGCCTGAGACCCTTTTGCTCCTGGAAGGCGCGAACCGCAGCTTCCAGATTCACATCGTAAAAATCCGGACCGCTGTCATCTTCCGGCAGATCGATTCCAAGCCGTTCGCGGACGATTTCGATATGCGGGTGTCTCGTTTCCCCGCCGAGCGAGGGGCCGTCGGGAACGCGCTGACGCACTTTTCCAGCGGTTGCGGCTCTGCGCACTTCGAGCAGCTTCTTACGCAATGCGCCGAACTGTTCATGCGTTGGATGGAAGCTTTCGAGCTGCTGGGCGATCTCGTCACGCTCGACAGCCAGCTTGGTCAGAATCGCAGAGGCTTTTGGGCTGCCGACCTTGACGTCGATAAACTTTCTGTTCAGCTCATTCGGGTTGAAGCGGCCGGTTTGAGCATGCGTGGCGTAGGTGAGTGCGGCAAGGCTGTAGCGAAGTTCGGTTTCCGCGAGGGCTTCTGCGCTATCGCTGCTATTGGCGTCGGGGAGCCTGTAGTCGCGGCGGTTGAGGCCGAACTCGTCAGCGCGGTCGAAAGCCGTGCGCAAGCCATCCCGCGCGGTTTCATTCAGGCCGCCGCCATCGATCCAGACCAGCCGGGCATCCTCGGAGTCATAATAGGACTTGAGCCCCTTGACGTCCGACTTCGAAAGCGAAAGCCTGTCTGATTTTGGGGTATCCAGCTCCTGACGGACAGCGATAAGCGTGACAAATTCCTTGTCGATCAGTCGGTCCGGCGCGCCAGGCTCTACCGCGTTCGCGCCAGTATTGGCCAACGCAAGCAATGAAACTGCCATGACCGGCAAGGCGACCCTACGATATACGGACATATACCCCTCATGTTCTATTAACCTAAGCCCAAATGAAAGCGTCAGCGTGCAATCCTGACCCTTCCTGCCCAGAAATGCCATAAAATAAAAGCGTAAATTTGTGCATGAGGATCCGGTTGAGGGGTATTCACTCAATTGTGACGTTGCGTCAGGCCAAACTCCCGCATTTTTCGGTATAGCGTTGAGCGTCCGATCCCAAGCCTCCGGGCGATTTCTGTGATGTGTCCACGATAATGTCCGAGCGCCAGACGTATGATGTCCGCCTCGATTTCTTCCAGCCGGCGGAATTCGCCATCCTCATTTGTGGCCGGAACGCCGACCCGTCCGTTGCTGTCGATCGGGGTAAGGCTGACGGCACGATCCGACGGAGCTGAGCCGCCTACCATCGCCGGGCCTTCATATTTCTGCCGAAAGGGCTGGTCGACAAGGTTATTGTCCGGCAATTCGCCTTGTGGCGGCCTGTACTCCGGTATCTGAGCGGTTATCTGGGGGAATTCCTTCAAGGTCAGTTCGTACCCCTCGGCCAAAGCGACGGCGCGGAAGATCGCGTTTTCGAGCTGGCGGACATTGCCGGGCCAGCTATAGTTGCGCAAAAGTTGCTGTGCCTGCGGATGGATGGTTTCGACCGGTTTGCCGAATTCGGCGACAATCTGGCTCAGAATCGTCTTGGCGAGTACCGGGATATCGTCAGTACGCGATCTGAGCGGCGGCAACCAGATCGGAAACACGCTGATCAGGTAATAGAGCCTTTCATCGAACTGCCCGTTTTTTACCATTTCGACCAGATTGCGGCTGCTTGCGCAAAGCAGCCTGACCCGTTCGCTGAGGGGCGATGCGCCCGGCGTCTGGTGTTGCAGCAAGGTTTTGAGCGTATTCTGCTCATCAATCGACATCTCGGTAACGTTGTCGAGGAACAGCGTGCCGCCGCGGGCCTCGGTCCACGCCTTGTCGAGAGGTATGGTCTCGCGTCTCGTGCCGGCAGGGCGTGGTTCGTTTTCCGATGCGGAAAAGCGCTGAACGCGGAAAGGGCCACTGCTCTGGATGCTCGCATTATGGATATGCCGCGCGATCAATCGTTTGCCGGTGCCAGGCTCACCTTCGAGCAGGACCGGCAGGTCGAGATCGGCGGCGCGTTGGGCAAGCGTCCTGGCGCGCTGCATTTCAAGTGTGACGGCGACGATATCCGCGAATTCCGGCGCGTCATGATGCTCATGCCGGAAATCGCCCTCAAGAGGTTCAACCATACGCAATACTCGGGTTAACTGACAACACTGTCCGCACGCATTGCGCGATAATTTGCGAACAAACAACTATTGAGTGTGTCAGCTAAGGGTAAAAACTCGCTGAATATCTGCGCCGTAAATGACGCAGGCGATTTTGAATGCGATTGGGGAAGGCAAAAAGGATTGAGCGGCTTTCCGTTCAGCCACCTTTTGACATTGTGGCGAACGCCCCACATGCTATTTCATAGTCGATGGAAATCGAAGGGAATGGGCCGGAATGATGAAAAGAACACTGCCGGATGCACACAATTTTCTGAACAACGTTGCGGAACCGACAGGCGGGGAGGACAACGGCGAATTGGGGGCTATGCCGGGCTGGGCGATAAGCGATCTTTATCCTGCGACCGATTCCAGCGAGTTCACGAGCGATATGGCTTTGGCGGCGAGGGAAGCGGAAGATTTCGCCGCGCAATATCAGGGCAAGCTTGCCGGACTTGCAGCCGGGCCGGACGGGCCGCGCGCGCTTTATGACTGCCTCAAGGGCTACGAAGCGCTTCAGGACCGGATGGGCCGGATCGCATCTTATGCGTTTCTTAACTATGTCACAAAGGTTGATGACGCCGCGCGCGCCAAGTTCTTTGGCGACGTGCAGGAAAAGCTCACGCAAATCGGCGTGAAAGTGCTGTTCCTGACCCTGGAGCTTAATCGTATCGACGATGAGGTGATGGACAAGGTAATCGCGCAGCCGCCGCTCGATTATTACCGACCCTGGCTGGAGGAATTGCGCAAGGAAAAACCCTACCAGCTTTCCGACGATCTGGAGCGGCTGTTCCATGAGCAAAATATCACCGGGCGCGGCGGATGGAGCCGGCTTTTCAGCGAAACCATGGCCGCTTTGCGCTTTGATGTTGACGGCGAAATGCTTCCGCTGGAGCCAGCGCTCAATTTGCTGATGGCGCCGGATGGCGAACGCAGGCGGAAAGCGGCCGACGCCTTGACCAAGACTTTCCAGGGCAGTCTGCCTCTTTTCACGCTGATCACCAATACGCTCTCGAAAGATCTGGAAATTTCCAATCGCTGGCGCGGTTTTTCCGATATCGCCGCCGCGCGCCACCTCGCGAACAATGTCGAGGCGGAAGTTGTCGAGGCGCTGGTGACGGCAGTGCGTGAGCATTATCCGCGCATTTCGCATCGCTATTACGCCATGAAAGCGAAATGGCTCGGCATGGAGCGCCTAGAATTCTGGGATCGCAATGCGCCGATAACCAGCGACGCCGAGCGCACGATCGCCTGGCCGGAAGCGCAGGAGATCATTCTGTCGGCCTATCGGCGTTTCAGCCCCGACATGTCTGACATTGCGCGCATGTTTTTCGACAATAGCTGGATTGACGCCCCCGTGCGCCCGGGCAAGTCGCCCGGCGCATTCGCGCATCCGACCGTGCCCAGCGCACACCCTTTTGTGCTTCTGAATTACATGGGCAAACCGCGGGACGTGATGACGCTGGCTCATGAGCTTGGCCATGGCGTGCATCAGGTTCTCGCCAATGAGCAGGGCGCGCTGATGGCGGGGACACCGCTGACCCTTGCGGAAACGGCGAGCGTGTTCGGTGAGATGCTCACATTCAAGTCGCTCCTTGACGCAACGCCTGACCGCGCCCAGCGCAAGACCCTGCTGGCGCAAAAAACCGAAGACAAGATCAACACGGTTATCCGTCAGATCGCTTTTTATGAATTTGAACGCCGCCTCCATACGGAGCGGCTTGAGGGTGAGTTGACGGCGGAACGTATTGGCGCGCTCTGGGTCGAGGTGCAGGCCGACAGTCTCGGGCCGGCTGTCAATCTTGGTGAAGGCTACGACGTTTACTGGACATATGTGCCGCATTTCATCCATTCGCCGTTCTACGTCTATGCCTACGCCTTCGGCGACTGCCTCGTGAATTCGCTCTACGCCGTTTACGAAAATGGTGAGGACGGGTTCCAGAAACGCTATTTCGACATGCTGCGCGCCGGCGGAACCAAGCACCACAAGGAACTGCTTGCGCCGTTCGGCCTCAACGCCAGCGACCCCGGTTTCTGGGCGATGGGTCTGAAGGTGATAGAAGACATGGTCGATGAGCTGGAAACATATGATGAAGGCTGATTTTTTGCGGTGAGATCGAGGCTGCGGAAGTTCTGCCGCTTCACCGGCCGCGATCGGGACGCGCAGATAATCTGCGCCCGTCTTTGCAAATATTATGATGTTTCAGGCCGCATGAATACTTGAGAAGATCAAAAATACTGTCGTAAATATTTAATACAGGTGAAATCGAACTGACAAGCTCGCGCGCTACCGTCGAGATATTTACGCCTACGGGCAATATTCTTGCGGAGTTCACGAGATGACAAACCTATCCCGGCGTCGCTTTCTGACAACGAGCAGCAGTTTTGCAATGATGGCTGGGGCGGGCCTGGCCATGCCCGCTATCTCGCGCGCCAATCAGCGCCCAACCTTCACACATGGCGTACAGTCCGGCGATGTCGATATGACCTCTGGCATGGTCTGGGCGCGTGCCGACCGGCCTTCGCAGGTCATGTTCGAAATTTCCACGCGCGAGGACTTTTCAGGCGCCGTCAAGCTGCCGCCGCTCTTTGCCGATCCGGCGAGCGATTTCGCGGTCAAGCGGCTCGTTACCGGTCTCGCCCCGAACCAGGATATTTTCTACCGCCTGCAACTGGTCGATTTGCAGGACAGCAATTCCGTCTCCGAGCCGATCATCGGCGGCTTCCGTACCGCGCCCTCCCAGAAGCGCAATATCCGCTTTGCATGGTCCGGCGACACTGCGGGGCAGGGCTGGGGTATCGACGATGACGGCATGGTGACTTACGAAACCATGGCAAAACATTCGCCGGACTTTTTCATCCATTCCGGCGACACGGTCTATGCTGACGGCCCGATGAAGGACGAAGTCGAACTGTCCGACGGTTCAATCTGGAAAAACACCACGCTGATCAACGAAAAGCGCAAGGTTGCCGAAACGCTCGATGAATTCCGCGGTCAGTGGAAGTATAATCTGATGGACCGCCATGTGCAGGCGCTCAATGCGATCTGCCCGACCTTCATGCAGTGGGACGATCATGAGGTTGTCAATAACTGGTCCGCATCGAAGGATCTGACCTCTGATGACCGCTACACGGTCAAATCCGTTCCATTGCTGCAATCTCGCGCTTCGCGGGCCTTTCACGAAATGACGCCCCTGCGCTTTACGCCTGCCGAGCCAGGCCGGGTCTATCGCAAGATTTCCTATGGCCCGTCGCTGGACGTATTCTTCCTCGATCTGCGTTCCTATCGCGGACCGAATGGCGCATCGATGGAAACGGCACTGACCGCCGAGACGCGAATCATGGGCGAGCGCCAGCTGGCTTGGCTGAAGCAGGCGCTCAAGGCGTCCACGGCGACCTGGAAGGTCATCGCCAGCGATATGCCCATTGGCCTGATCGTCTGGGACAATTGGGCGGAAAGGAAAGGCGCTGAGGCGATTGCAAATGGCGATCATGGTCCGGCCAGCGGGCGCGAGCTGGAAATCGCCGAACTGCTCAAATTCATCAAGACCGAAAGTATTCTTAATACAGTATGGTTTACGGCTGATGTGCATTACACCGCCGCGCATTATTACGACCCGTCGAAAGCCAGGTTCCAGGATTTTGAGCCATTCTGGGAATTTGTCTCCGGTCCGCTTCATGCGGGAACCTTTGGCCCCGGCGAGCTTGATATGACATTCGGACCGGAACTGAAATACGCCAAAGCCCCTACCGCGGAGCAGGGCCCCAACTTGCCGCCCTCCGCCGGGCTGCAATTCTTCGGCCTGGT
>JAHQVI010000018.1 GCA_019634405.1 Hyphomicrobiales bacterium | reverse complement strand
TTGGTAGACTCTCCCGATGCGTGTTATTATGCAAACTGAACTTTGGCGTTTCCGGACAAACGATTGATCAAGATGGCGCGTGGAAAAGAATTCCAGCTTGCGAAGGATTTAGCTTCCGCCGGGTTCGGCGTTGGCGGCGATGTGCTTTCACTGGCGGATTTGAACGAGCGCTCTCGTGAAATATTCCGTCAGATCATCGAGACATATCTTTCGACCGGGACACCGGTCGGATCGCGCAATGTCAGCAAGCAATTGCCGATGACGCTTTCGCCCGCCTCGGTCCGCAACGTCATGGCCGACCTCGAAACGCTTGGACTTATCTACGCCCCACACACCAGCGCGGGGCGTATCCCGACCGAAAGCGGCCTGCGCCTGTTTGTCGATGGCCTTCTGGAACTCGGCGACATGGCACGAGAGGAACGCGCGCAGCTGGAGGCGAAGATCTCCGGTCAGCGGTCGATGAACGAACTGCTTTATGAAGCGAGCGAGATGCTGTCCGGCCTGTCGCATTGCGCCGGGATGGTGCTGACCGAAAAGCAAATCAGCCGCATCAAGCATATTGAATTCGTTAATCTCGATACAACGCGCGCCCTAATTGTGATTGTTGGCAGCGACGGCACAATCGAGAATCGGGTCATCAGCCTTCCCCCCGGCCTTCCCGCTTCGGCGCTGACGAAGGCCACGAATTATCTGAATGCCCGCCTGCTGGGGCAAACGCTGGACGAGGCGCGCGCCAATATCGACAGTGAGCTGACGGCAAAAAAGGCAGAGCTTGATGAATTAACCACAAAAGTCGTCGAATCAGGGCTTGCCCAATGGTCCGGTGGTCAGGATGACAGCAAGAGCCTGATCGTGCGTGGCCAGTCTCACCTGTTGAAAGATCTCACGGCACTGGAAGATCTTGAACGTGTCCGAATGCTGTTTGACGATCTGGAATCCAAAAGAGAAATCATGCGCTTACTGGATCTCACCGATCAAGCTGAAGGCGTGCGAATCTTTATCGGATCCGAAAACCAGTTATTTTCCATGTCCGGATCGTCATTGATTGTGGCGCCGTTCAGCGACTCGGAACATAAAATTGTCGGTGTTTTGGGCGTAATAGGCCCAACTCGTATGAATTATGCCCGAATTATCCCCATGGTTGACTACACGGCAAAGCTAGTTGGCCGATTGTTGACTTGATTATTCAGGCTCTCTGACCAATATCCGGGGCTGAGATTCTTTTTTGATTCAGAGCTCTACCAGGAGAGGGTAGCTCCTTTATGGACGATGACAAGCTAGCTCAAGCGGCACAACCAGAATCCGCACGTTCTTCCAACGGGAATGGAAACGTCAATTCCTCCGTCGAAGAGGACGATAACGCTCAACTACAAGCCGAACTCGACCAGTTGCGCAATGAAAATCGTGAACTGAACGACAAAACGCTCCGCCTTGTGGCCGAAATGGAAAATATCCGTCGCCGCACGGAGCGCGACAAGACTGAATTTTCGAAATACGCAATTTCCGAGTTTGCACGTGAATTGCTGAGCGTGGGCGACAATATTCGTCGCGCTATCGAATCCGTTCAGTCTGACAACACAGAGAATCCGACCCTGCGCAATCTGCTCGAAGGCATCGAGGTGACCGAGCGCGAATTGCTCAAGGCGTTCGAGAAGCATCAGGTCGTACGCTTCAATCCGGAAGGAGAGCCTTTCAACCCGCATCTGCATGATGCGATGACCAGGATTGAAGTCCCCAATGTTGCCGCAGATACGGTCGTTCAGGTCGTGCAGGCTGGCTATATGATTAGCGAGCGCGTGCTTCGCCCAGCCGCCGTGATCGTTGCCAAAGGCAACACGGGAGCAGTCGCCCAGCCGAAAGAAAAACAGGAAAAGCCGGCGCCAGAACCCGAACTTCCGCCCGGCGCGACCATGGTTCCCGAAGAGGTTCAGGCCGTTAACGAACAAGCCGCTCACGAAAGGGAAGCCGAGAGCGAGCCGAAGACCGCAAAGCCGGTCAATCGCGGCGAAGGCCGGGCGGCGTCAGGACGGGAATTTCAGGTCGAACGCAAGCGTTCGGCCGCAGGGCCCGGGCCGGATGAACGCGCAAGTCAGATCCGCCGTCAGCCGCGCCCGCCGTCTAGTGTTGATACGCCGCGCAACAATCAGCCTGCCGGCAAACCGTCTGCGCTGCACAAGCCGGTTATTAATTCCGGTAATGAGTGAGCCAATACGACGTCAGTATTTACGGCGACTAAGTCCAATTTGAAACAGTCTGTAGCCTCTCTTTGGATCGTTTTTATTGTCCGTCCACCGCTATGGACCGCCTCGACTGCGAATCGTTAAAGCATCTTCTGACCTCTGGTCATGGCGACATGACGCTATTCGGGCTAGACTGCAATATCGATTAGCTGCAGCGCTGAGCATAGAGGCGAGAGAACATGGCGGCCATAACCGAACATATATCCGATTCAAGCACGGCGCGTCCGGAAACGCTTTTGGCGCTCAAAGAACGTTTTGGCAATCGCTATCAGGACGGCAAGTCCATCCGGCAGCAGCATGGACATACCACCACATGGATCACCAACCAGCCGCCGGATGCCGTCATCTTTCCGGAGAGCACGGAGGAGGTGGTTCAGATTGTCAATCTATGTCGTGAAAGCCGGACGCCGATCATACCCTTTGGCGCGGGCACTTCACTCGAAGGACACCTGAACGCCCCGCAAGGTGGCGTCTCCCTGGATTTCGCGAATATGAAACGCGTCATCGCCGTCAATGCCGAGGATCTTGACTGCGAGGTCGAACCGGGCATTACCCGCAAGGAACTCAACAGCTACCTTCGCGACACCGGATTGTTCTTTCCGCTCGATCCGGGCGCTGACGCCACGATCGGCGGGATGGCGGGAACACGCGCATCGGGAACCATGGCGGTACGCTATGGCACGATGCGCGATCTTGTCCTCAGCGCAACAGCCGTCATGGCCGATGGCAGCGTCATCCGCACCGCAAGACGCGCCCGCAAATCATCGGCCGGTTACGATCTCACCCGCCTGATGATCGGTTCCGAAGGCACGCTCGGCATTTTCACCTCCCTGACGCTGCGCCTGTTCGGCGTCCCCGAAACGATCCTTGCCGCTGTCTGCCCGTTCAAAACGCTTGAAGGCGCCTGCAATACCATCACCGCCGCAATGCAGATGGGACTGGGCCTGGCACGAATCGAGCTACTAGATGAGTTGCAGATCAGCGCGGTCAACAACCATTCGAAACTCACATTACCCGAGACGCCGACGCTGTTTCTCGAATGCCATGGTACGCAGGCCGCTGCGGAGGAGCAGATAGACCTATTCCGGGAGCTTGCCGAAAGCGAAGGCGGCGGTCCCTTTGCCTGGGCTAAGCGTCAGGAAGACCGGAACAAGCTGTGGCAGGCGCGCCACGATGTTCATTGGGCCAACCTGCAGCTACGCCCTGGAGCGAAGGTGATGGCAACCGACGTGTGCGTCCCAATGTCGCGGCTTGCCAAATGTATTACGGAAACACACGCCGATATTCAGGCGAACGGCCTGATCGCGCCAATCGTCGGCCATGTCGGCGATGGGAATTTCCACGTCTGCGTGCTGACGGACATTGATAATAAGGAAGAAATCTCCAAAGTCGCCGCTTTTAGCGACCGTCTCACGGAACGCGCGCTGGCGATGGACGGAACCTGCACCGGCGAACACGGCATTGGCACCGGTAAAATGAAATTCATGCAACAGGAACATGGCCCTGCTGTTGCCATTATGTATGCCTTAAAGACGGCACTTGACCCATATAATATATTAAATCCAGGCAAGATGATTGCGTTGAAGTAAAGTTCCGCTATTGTTCTAGCCAAACATGTCTATATACACGTATCTGCTTTTTATAGGCTGGAGGTGACGTTGGGTTCGCTACTCGCCGCCCTGACCGCTATCGTCGTAACCGTACTTGCCGCTCTGCTTGCTCTTCCCAATTTTGTGGATTGGAACACGTACAAGCCGCAGATTGAAGCGCAAATTGAGGCATTGGTTGGACGTAACGTCCGCATTCTTGGTGATGTCGATCTACGCGTGCTCCCCGTGCCGCGACTGGATATGCGTGGTTTACGCATCGCCGATGAGTTCGGCAAATTCGAACAGCCATTCGCCGAAGTTGAAGATTTCAATGCGGTTTTGTCAATTCCTTCGCTTCTGAGCGGAACGCTTGAAGCGCGCAAGGTCCGTCTCGATCAACCGATCGTCCGCCTTAAGATCGACGAGTTCAATGAGGGCACCTGGCTGAGCGTTGGCCCTTACAACACGAGCATTCCACTCCCGGTGAAGGATCTCGCCCTCAAGCGAGTCATTATCATAGACGGGGCGATCGAGCTGCGCCGCGCCCATCAGCACAGCGCCACACGCTTCAACAACATATCCGGCGAATTTTCCTCCAAGAGCCTCTCCGGTCCGTTCCGCTTCGATGGAACCGGCATCATTGGCGGAGGCCCCAAGACCGTACAGCTTTCTGCCGCAAAAATTCCTGGCGAACCCGCTCTCAGGGTCAAGGCCGCACTGCGTTCGACCGATGGCGTCAGCCTCTACCAGCTCGACGGCGAAATTCAGGGCCTTGACGGTCCTGTTAACTATAATGGGCGGATCGCAGCCCGCATTGCTCTTGATGTCACCGCGCAAAAGGCCGAACCCGGGCAGATTGAGGAGCAGATGGCCGGTAAGGCGATCGAGTTCAGGGCCGATGCGAAAGTGACGATGGACGAGGCAGAGCTCAGCGACCTCGATCTGACCGTGACCCAGCATGACCGGCCGCAATCGGTCAAGGGGCGCGCCTTCGCATCATGGGCGGATACGCCGCGTCTCGATCTTGAGATGGAATCATCCTGGCTTGATCTCGACCAGATAATGCAGACCTCGGCGGAAAACGAAAAGCTGTTGCCATCAGAGGCCATTGCCGCCCTGCCGAGAATATTCGAAGGCTGGGCTTTCCGCCCGCGCCAAGGCCACATTGCCGCGAAGGTCAAGCAGGCCGGACTTGGCGGAGACATCGTTGAAGATCTGAATTTCATCGCCTCGCATAACGTCGAAGGCTGGCAGATCAACACTCTGAAAGCCCGTCTGCCCGGCGAAACCGATTTCAATGGCAACGGTACGTTGCCTGCGGGCGAGGCCCTGAACTTCAAGGGAAATGTGACCTTCAACGGTCAGAACCTGTCACGCCTGCTGCGCTGGGCGGCGCCCTCGCTCGGCGTCGTCGATACGGGCAATGCGCAGAGCTTTTCGCTGTCGTCCGGGGTCAATATCGGCGCAAGCCAGCTTGAATTCACCGAGATGGGCGGTGCGCTCGGCGATTCCACTTTCACGGGGAATCTTTTGCATGATTTCGGCGAGGCGTCCCGTCTCAGCATTGCGCTGAGCAGTGACCATCTGGATCTGCGGGGACTTTACAACACCGAGGGCGCTGAAAACGTCGCGCTGGATGCAGACGAGCTTATCACCGACGGTGACACACCAGAACCGGGCTGGGGCGCAAATGTCATCCCCTCTCGCAAGACCAGCCTGGCCGACGCGCTGACGACCGTTTTCAAATCGGACAAATCCGATGTAAGCCTCGTGATCGCCAAACTTCAGCTCCCTGATTTCCAGGCGCGCAACCTTCGAACCGTTTTCCGCTACGACAATGGCACGTTCGACATCCAGGAACTGAATGTCGCCACGACCGATGGTCTGCGTGTCGACGCCCGCGGCCGCATGACCGACTTCGATACCCAGCCTGATGGCGCGCTGAACCTCACAATCGATGCCCCCTCGGCGCAATCGGTCACGAATCTGGCGCGCTTTGCCGGTCTCGACAGTGTGAGCCACAACGCGCGCAGCCGGATTGAGGCGCTTTCGCCATTCATCTTGCGCGGCAGTCTGAACGCTTCGGCGAATCAAAGCATTCTGCAGCTCTCGCTTGCCGGAAGCGCGGGCGGCAGCGAGCTCACCATCAATGGCAATCTCCGCGGAAATTTCGATCAGCTGGAATACGCCGAAGTCCAGCTTGAGGGCGGCATGGGCAACGCCGACAGCCAGAGGCTGATTGCACAGCTGGCGCCGGAAGTTCCCGCGGTCAAATCCGAGGCCAGTGCCGGCGACGGATATCTCAAGGTTTCCGCCCGCGGCACGATGAAATCCGGCCTTACGAGCCTGATAACCTTGCGCACGCCCCAGGCACGCGGCAAGTTCGACGGCCAAATTTCGCTGCTTGACGAGCCGACTTGGAGCATGGACGGCCTGCTCGACATGAGAGCATCACAAGCCGCAACGGTGCTTTCCATGCTGCGCATATCACCGGGCGGCGCTCCTGTCACCGGCCCGATCGACCTGCGCGCCCTGGTGAACAAGAACGCCTCGAATTTCCAGGTCAAGGATCTGACGCTGAAAATCGGCGGCGAGATCATTACCGGCAATGTCGACGCCGATCTGTCCGGCAAGCGTCCCAAGGGCACGATCGATATAGAAGCCCCGTCCGCTTCGCTGCCCAAGATCGCAGCCTATCTGGTCGATTGGGAACGCGACGATTTCGCCACCAAGATCGCGACGGTCGCCGGTGGAGCAAAATCCTCATGGCCTAACAAGGCCTTCGAACTTGATTCGCTGACCGCGCTGGATGGAACATTGAAGCTAACCGCGCCGCGCCTGGAGCTTGCTGACGGCGTGAATCTGAGCGGCGGCGTTCTCAACGCAAGTTTGGATAACGGCAAGCTCGCTGTTTCGGAACTGAGCGGACAGATCTATGGCGGACGTTTCGAATCTTCAGGTTCGCTCAAGCGTCTGAAAGGACGGGTCGGCGCGGATGTTTCGGTGAAGCTGCAAGATATTGATCTTGCCGCGCTCAGCCACGCAAATGGCGGCGGCAAGGTCGTTGACGGCATTGCCAGCATGTCGCTGTCTGTGAATAGCGAGGGGCTCAGTCCAAGCGGGCTCGTTTCGATGTTCCAGGGCTCGGGCGAAATCAACCTTGAAAGCGGTAGCCTTGAGGGCCTGTCACACGCCGCGCTGAAAGACGCCGCCGATACTTATCTCGACGAGGAAATTCCAAACAAGGAGCAACTGGTTCAGAAGCTGCAGAATGACTTTTTCGAGGGTCTGTTCAACTATGAGCCGCTCAGCGCGCCAGTTAAAGTCCGGGATGGCATATTACGTGTATCGGATGTTCGTTTCACCGACAGAAGCGCCGTTGCTGAAGCCGATCTGATCGTTGATTTGGGGTCACTGAGTTTCGACAGCGAATGGACGGTGGCGTCCCCGGAAAAAATCGAGGGCGATGCAACGTTGCCCCCCGTGCGCCTCGTTTTTACCGGTCCGCTCGCAACATTCTCTACGGTTAAAGCCGACCTGAACGCCGATGGCTTCGAGCGTTTCCTGACGATCAGACGCATGGATCAGGATATGGAGCGCCTTGAGCGGCTGCAAAAGGAACGCGGCCTGAGACCGGGACAGCAGCCGGGTCAACCACCAGCTACCGCTGCTCCGGTATCGACTGCGCCGACAGCGAACTCCGCCACGACCACGAGGGTAGAAACGCCGCCTCTGGTAAACGCGCCGGCCGATCAGGAGAACAGCGTTCCCGAACAATCTTTGCTTCGCGCTCCGCCGGTCGTATCAGAGGATGATCCCACGAATGCGGTTCCGCCGGTACAGGAGGATGACAACACTGCGGTTAGCGCAGGATGGTCGACCGGCCTGGAAACTACGATTGAGGAAACCGCTCCTGTTCAAGGCGGATGGAAGCAGCGAACGCAACAACCACCCGCTGGCAGCAGTTTCGAGGACGAAATCCGGAAGGTGCTTCGTTCGCAGCAAAACGATCAGCCACCATCCTATCGCTAGAGCATTGGACGGCAAAGTGGGTGCCGGTCTTCGGACAAATCCGATGCTTGGATTGGAGATCAAACGACGCAGCGACAGCTCGTCTGATGAACAGACCGATGCTCCAGCTATCTGACACCCTCACCGGCCTTGGCT
>JAHQVI010000255.1 GCA_019634405.1 Hyphomicrobiales bacterium | reverse complement strand
CGTGGTCACAGCCATGGCAGAGCCTTGCGATCCGTCGCCGATCGCCTCCTCGCCGTCGCTTGCGCAATGCTAAAAACGCGCACAACGTTCGATCCTTCCCTGCCGTGAAAACCGACTTGCCAAATGGTGGGAAGTCCCCCCTTATCCCTCCGCCTTTGGCGGGATAGGGCCGCGCCCCGCGCCGGGTGAAGGCGGGGAGCGGCAGAAACGATTTTTTTGCTCAGGGATAATGCGTATGCTGAATATATCCAATCTTCATGTCGCTTATGGCGAAAGCGAAGTTCTCCACGGGCTCGACATCAACGTCGCGCCGAACGAGATCGTTGCGATCATGGGTTGCAATGGCATGGGCAAGACAACGCTCATGAAGTCGCTCATGGGGATTGTCCCGTCGCGCGAAGGAAGGATCGCCGTTGATGAGACCGAAATCACGCCGCTGAAAACTTATGATCGCGTGGCAGAGGGCATCGCGTATGTCCCGCAGGGGCGGATGATCTTTTCCACCATGACCGTGGAGGAGAATATCGAGACCGGCCTGACCGTGACCGGCGAGAGCGAAGTCCCGGGCGACATCTACGAGCTGTTCCCGGTTCTGCTTGAAATGAAATCACGCCGCGGCGGCAACCTTTCCGGCGGACAGCAGCAGCAGCTCGCCATCGCGCGCGCGCGCCGCCAGGCCGAAAGTCCTTTTGCTCGATGAGCCGACCGAGGGCATCCAACCTTCCATCATCCGCGAAATGGGACGCACGCTAAAAAAGATCCGCGATGAAAAGGGGCTTGCCATCCTTGTCTCGGAGCAGGTGCTCTCATTCGCGCTCGATATCGCTGACCGGATTCTTGTCATCGAGAACGGCGCTATCGTTCATGAGAACAATCGCGACGAGGTCAACGAGGCCCGGATCGCCACCTACCTCTCTGTCTGATTTCGTGAAGCCGCTAGCGAAAGGAGCGCGGGAAATGCCTGAAACTCTTATCAAAGTTGACCTGGAACAGTCACCTTATGAAAATGATATGGTTCATAATCGTTGGTATCCGGACATTCCCATGGTGTCCACGGTCAAGCCCGGCGACGACTTTATTATCGAGACCTATGACTGGACGGGCGGTTATATCCAGAACAATGACTCCGCCGCCGACGTTCGGGATGTTGATCTGTCTACGGTGCATTTTCTCTCCGGCCAGATTGGCGTCGAAGGAGCCGAGCCGGGAGATCTGCTGGTTGTTGATCTCCTTGATGTGGGCGCAAAGCCGGAAAGCATGTGGGGCTTTAACGGCTTCTTCTCAAAAAAGAATGGCGGCGGCTTTCTGACCGACCATTTCCCGCAGGCGCAGAAGTCGATCTGGGACATTCACGGCATGTACACCTCGTCACGTCACGTGCCGGGCGTGAGCTATGCGGGCCTGATTCATCCCGGCCTGATCGGATGTCTGCCGGACAAATCGCTGCTGGAGACCTGGAACACCCGCGAGGTCGGATTCATCGGCACCAACCCGACGCGCGTGCCGCCGCTCGCCAATCCTCCTTTCGCTCCAACCGCACATATGGGCAGGCTCACCGGCGAAGCGAAAGACGCCGCGGCAGCAACTGGTGCACGGACCGTGCCGCCGCGCGAGCATGGGGGAAACTGCGATATCAAGGATCTGTCGCGCGGCTCGAAAATCTACTTCCCCGTCTATATTCCCGGGGCCGGTCTTTCGATGGGCGATTTGCATTTCAGCCAGGGCGACGGCGAGATCACCTTCTGTGGCGCGATCGAAATGGCGGGATGGCTGCATATCAAGGTTGATATCATCAAGGGCGGCATGGCGAAATACGGTGTCAAGAATCCGATTTTCAAGCCGTCGCCAATCAAGCCGGATTATAAGGACTATCTGATCTTTGAGGGCATCTCGGTCGACGAGGAGGGTAAGCAATATTATCTGGACGTCCATATCGCCTACCGTCAGGCTTGCCTTAACGCCATCAATTACCTGACAAAATTCGGCTATTCGCCGGCTCAGGCTTACTCGATCCTCGGTACTGCGCCGGTGCAGGGACATATTAGCGGCGTCGTCGATATTCCGAACGCCTGCGCCACCCTCTGGCTGCCGACGGAGATTTTCGAGTTCGACGTGATGCCCTCGGCAGCCGGGCCCGTCAAGTTCGACACCAAGGGCATTGATATACCGCTCTCACCGGATCTGATGTAGGAAGCGATAGGTATGCCAGTATATGAATATGAATGCAGCGAGTGCGGTGTTTTCACCGTTCTGCGTCCGATGCACGAATGCCGTGATCCACTGGATTGTCCCGAATGCGGGGAGGCAGCAGAACGTGTTCTGCTATCCATGCCTGCGATTGCGGGAATGGATCCGGCGCAGCGCAAAGCGCTCTCGGTGAACGAAAAAGCCAGCCATGAGCCACGCTCATCGAGGCAGGGGCACGGGGCTGGTTGTAGCTGCTGTTCCGGCGCGAACAAATCTGGCGGCCGGACCGCCACCGCGCCAAACGGGGCCAAGAGCTTCCCAAAATCCCGCCCCTGGATGATCAGCCATTAAGGCGGCCGGGCGAAGTGGCGACCTCAACAAGCAATATGCAAACCGCTTTTGAGGTCGCGCGCTCGGCAAATTGGCCATCAATATACTCAACGCGTCGAAGACATTTTTTCCTGCCTTTGCAAGGACCTAAGCGCGCATATTTCAGGTGACATCACTGAAACGTCAGCCGCAACAAATCCATTCTGAGCACGCCGGAGGAACACTTTCGCGGGAAAGCAAACACGGCTTTCGTGGAACATGGCATTTTCCGAAACGCTTGCGCGGATGTGACAGGCGGACTTTGAACGAACAGCGCGCGAGACATGCACCGGCTTTGCCCGAAAACCCGTTCCCACTTTTCGGTCGGACGCCCCAGCCCTTCATTAAGGTTCTTCAAATCGGGCCTCAAATCTTGAATTCGCTCCACTAGCTGCGCACCATGCGGGGGGAGATGCCAAAAGCGCGTTTAAAGGCTGTTGCGAAGCTGGAGGGATTTGTATAGCCAGCGAGGAATGCCGCTTCGCTGACGCTCACCCCTTTTTTCTCGATCGCCTCGCGAGCGTTCGCCAACTTCTTAGCGCGGAGATAGTCAACGACAGTCGTACCGAAAGCCGATTTGAAATGGCGCTGTAGCGAACTAATGCTTAAGCCGGTGTGCAGAGCGATGTCACGGAGCGTGAGCGGACTGTCGAGATGGTTGTCAATGTAATGCCGCGCCGCATGCGCGCGGATCAGGGTTCGGGTTTGGCACTCGGTCTTTTCGCGCAAGCTGCCGTCGGACACCAGTTGTTGAAATGCGATCGTCGCGAGTTCAAGCGCGCGCGATTCCAAATACATTGCCTGCAGGAACGGTGCTAGATCAGGCGGATTGAGGATTTGTTCCGCCAGTGCGAGCGAACGCGTCGATGGTAGCCATTTTGCGGTTGTCAGATGCTGTTGCGTGAGTTCGGCAATTTCCGGGGGCAATCCCATTTCATCCGCGCCGTGATCTTCGAACCGATCGGGATCTATCGAAATACTGATTTTCTTGGTACGTGCACCGCAATACGCTTTCCGCTGAAGTTTGGTTTGCTCAGTCATGACCATGATGCGTCCATCTGCAGCAGTGCGGCCGTCAGGCTGCATGCGCGCTCCAAAGTGGAACTGCCTGCCAGCGACGGAAAAGTCTATAACGCCTTCCATTATGAGAAAGATGGAGATGGCGGGCTTGCGCTCGATATCGACAGTGAAACTACGCAGTTCGACAAGGTCTGCCGCATGGAGAACAAGGCCGGAACAGAGCTGCAAAAGATAGAACTGGCCATCGACAAAGAGTTGGTCTTCGCTGGGATCTACAGCTTGCCTACTTTCATGATTCCGGAATTGGCGGGTGTGCCGGACCGCCTTACTGCGCCCAAACTGCTCTATATTACCCAAGGTCGTACGTCTCTCGCTTAGCTTACCTGTGTCTTTAACACTAATCCCGATCAAAATAATCAAGTTTGCGTCTTTCGCAAAGACATTTGGCGATCCTGCCAAGGCGGCGCGGTGTGTCTGCTTTTAAGATGGCCGTCGATCAATAAAGCGGATTGGGTAATACACTTGGGGGACTTCAATGCGATTAACAACGCGTAGCCATCGATCGGTTGGCCGGTACGGTAGCAAAAAATATTACGCTACAGCTTGTGCACTCATGGCAAGCGGCATCTTCATGCCGGCGAAGGCGCAAATACTGCTTGAGGAAATTGTCATCGAGGGCGATGCGAGCGTCGTCACGGAGGGTAAGGACACCTACACGGCAGAGCGTGCGACCGTTGGCGGTAAGCAGCCGCAGGATATCCGCGATGTGCCGCAGACGGTAACGGTGGTGACACAGCAGCGTATCGAGGATAGCAACGCCACAACGATTGAAGAAATCGCAAATCAGGTACCAGGTCTGACCACGGCATTGGGTGATCCCTGGACCGGTTCGATCTATGCGCGTGGCCAGGAAGTTTTTCAGTATTACATTGACGGCGCGCCACGTCCGTTCCTCAGCATTTACGGGACTGCACCGGATCTGTTTTTCTTCGACCGGGTCGAAGTGCTGTCCGGTCCGTCCGGCGTCTATCAGGGATCTGGCGAACCTGTAGGAACGCTCAATCTCGTCCGCAAACGCGCCGAAGAAGAGCCCGGCGGTTCGATCAGCGGCTCTTACAACACATTTGACGGCTATCGCGGCGAGTTCGATGTTACCGGAGCCCTGAATGAAAGCGGGACCGTCCGCGCCCGCATAGCCGCCTATGGCGAGCAGGAAGATTCATACATCGACATCATCAATTCCGAACGCAAAGGCCTGTATGGCACATTGGAATTCGATGTAACGCCAGGTACCACCATCTCGGTCGGCGGCATTGTCGAGGACAATCAGAATGTCCGCTTTAGCGGTTTGCCGACATTTACCGACGGCACGCTCATCGATTTGCCGCGCGAAACGTTCATCGGCGCGCCTTGGAGTAATTTTGAGACCAAGAATAAAGAATTCTTCGCCGAACTTGAGCATAGATTCGATTATGGTGGTGTGCTCAAGATTTCCGGGCGTCATTACGAGCGGGATGCAGATATAAAAAGTTTGCTGGGGAGTTCAGCGGTTGACCCGGTTACAGGCAATTTTGAAATGTTTACCTTCGCTCGCGATTTTCAGGAGGAGAGCAGTTATCTCGACGCCAATCTAACATCGCCGCTCGACCTTTTCGGAAAGCGCGGCGAGTTGGTAATCGGTGCGGATTACAGATTTACATCGCAGAAAATGTTGCAGAAGTTTGGCGGATTTATCGTTGCCAATGTTTTTGACTTCGACCCGAATGCAATTCCTGAACCAGACATCGTTCAAGGTACCGCTGGTCCTGGAGGCGTCGATGAGAACCTATCGGCGGATGAATATGGCCTTTATACGCAAGGTCGCCTGGAAGTTCTGCCCGGTCTGAAAATCAATCTTGGCGGGCGCTTCGCCTGGTATGAAAGCGATTCGATCAATTTCATCAACGGTGAAACCACAGACATTTCTGAGCAGGAGTTCATCCCCTATGCGGGCGTTACCTATGATCTGACGTCTCAGGTTACGGTCTATACGAGCTATTCGGAAATCTTCCAGCCGCAAACAGAACTGCAAGCCGGTGGAGGAAACCTGGAACCCCGAATTGGCAAGCAGGTTGAGTTTGGGGCGAAGGCATATCTCTTTGATGACCGGATTGCAGCGCAAGCGTCCTATTTCATTATAAACGACGAGAACCGGGCAGTTGGTGATCCTGACAATGTAGGCGCCTTTATTGCAGCCGGAGAGGCCGAATCCAAAGGGTTTGAAATAACGCTTTTGGGGAGTCCGATCGAAAATGTCCAGTTCATCGCGGGTTACGCCTACGTAACCACCGATCTGGAAAGTGATCCGACGCCGGAACATAGCTTCACGGCTTTCGCGAAATATGAATTCCCCGAAAGCTCTTCGTTCCATGGGTTTACCGTTGGCGCAGGCGTTAGAGCCGTCAGTGACTTCGACATTGTGACCAACGGCATCGAAATAGAAGCTCCCGGCTATTTGGTCGCCGATGCGATGATCGCTTACGAGTTCGACGAAACACTGGGGATTCAGCTCAACGTCAATAACGTCTTCGACAAGACCTATGTAACCCGCGTTAATGACGTAGCACGCGGAACATTCTATGGCGAACCGCTGAACGCCACGCTCAAACTGACGAAAAAATTCTAGATGAGCATGAATTGCAAAAGAACAATCGAAAGCCGGATTTTACTATTCGGCTTTCTTCTGGGGCTTGCCGCTTCTCTCTTTCCTCAAAGCGCGCAAGCCTTGGTCGTCACCGATCTTGCCGGACGTGAGGTCACTCTTGAAAAACCCGCCCAGAAAATCCTTCTGGGCGAAGGGCGTTTCATACAGGCGATAGGCATTCTGGATCAAGACGACCCGACACGCCGGGTTGTTGGAATGCTCGATGATTTTCGCCGCTTCGATCCGGCCGGTTATGCGCAATATCAGGCCGCATTTCCTGCCATTGCCAGCATACCGAGCTACGGGCGGACTTCGCGCGACACGATCAGTATAGAAACGTTGATTTCGCTTGCGCCGGATGTGGCGATCTTCGGCGTGACGGGTCACGGACCATCGGCAAACTCCAAGGAAATCATCGAGCAGATCGAAGCGGCCGGCATTCCGGTCGTCTTCATCGATTTCAGGCTCGATCCGATCGCCAATACGCCGAAGAGCGTCGAAGTTCTCGGAAAGGTTCTTGGCAAGGAACAAAAAGCGCAGGAATTCACAACGCTCTATCGCGATGAGTTGGCCAAGGTTTCAGAACCGCTGCGACAGGCCGGATTTGTAAAACCGTCGGTTTTCCTGGAAGTGCATGTCGGATTGCGTAGCGAATGCTGCTTCACCATGGGTAACGGTATGCTCTCGAAGCTGATCGAGTTCGCCGGTGGTGAAAATATGGCCAAGCCGCTGGTGCCGGGCGTCGTTGGGGCGGTCAATCTGGAATATCTGATTGCCAATCCACCGGACATTTATGTCGGCACGGCAGTCGGTTCGGCAAGCACCTGGGATCGTACGCCGCCGCGTATCGCACTGGGGGCGGACGTGTCACGCGAGGTGGCGAAAAAGTCCCTCGCCGCTGCGCTTGACCGCACTGGCATTCGTGATTTGCCTGCGGTGAAAGCGGGCCGCGCCTATGGTGTCTGGCACCATTTCTACAACTCGCCACTGAATGTTTACGCGGTGCAGGCAATGGCGAAAGCGTTTCATCCGGAGCTGTTTAAGGATCTGGAACCCGAGACAACGCTGAAGACCCTCTATGACCGCTTTCAGCCCATCGAACTAAACGGAACCTATTGGATAAAGCTTGACCCATGATTCATCGCCAGCGCCGTAAAATTTGTCCTCCGGGCAAAAGGGTTATGGCATGACGCCTAAGGAAAATGTTCTGCCGCACAGCTCCAGCCCGACGTTAGCACCAGATATGTCCGCACCGCTGACGACCGTCTATACTCGCCTGATCAAGAGGCGAATGATTGTCGTAGCTCTTTTTGTCATTGCTCTGATGGCGTCCTTCCTGCTCGATATTGCGGTCGGGCCGTCGCATTTTCCGATTGCGGATGTTTTTGCCGGGCTTTTCTTTCCGGACTCTCTCAACCCGCCGCAGCAGATCATTCTCTGGAACGTACGCATCCCTTACGCCGCGCTTGCTGTCGTCGTCGGCGCTTCGCTCGGCCTTGCCGGCGCGGAAATGCAAACCGTGCTTAACAATCCGCTCGCCAGTCCCTATACGCTCGGCGTCGTCTCCGCTGCAACATTCGGGGCGGCTCTGGCGATTGTCCTTGATCCGCAACGGGGCTTCATCGGCCAGCACTGGTTTATCCCATCTCTGGCCGTCATCTTCGCGCTGTTAGCCGCCGGGCTGATCCAGATCCTTGCACGGTTTTACAAAGCCAGCCTTGACGTCGTCATCCTGTTCGGCATTGCGCTGGTCTTCCTGTGCAACGCGCTTGTCGCGCTTTTGCAATTTATCGCGAACGAAACCGTCCTTGAGCAGATCGTTTTCTGGACGATGGGCAGTCTTGCGCGCGCAACCTGGTTAAAGATTGCGATTGTTGCACTCGCCTTTATTGCCGCATTTCCTCTTGCTATGCGCCAGGCGTGGTCGTTGACCGCACTCAAAATGGGTGAGGATCAAGCGCGGGGCATCGGATTGCATGTCGAAAAATTGCGGTTGAACGTGTTGATGCGGGTTAGCATTCTGTCAGCCGTAGCGGTGGCTTTTGTCGGCGCTATCGGCTTTATCGGTCTCGTCGGCCCGCACATTGCGCGACTGGCGATCGGCGAAGATCACCGCTTCTTTCTTCCTGCAAGCGCCTTGGCGGGTGCTTTGGTTCTGTCGCTCGCGTCGCTGACCAGTAAAAGCCTGATCCCGGGTTTGATCATCCCGGTCGGGATCGTCACGGCGATGGTCGGCATTCCTTTGCTGATGGCGCTCATCCTTGGACAGAGGAGATCGCTATGACCGGTAATCTTTTCGTCAAGGATTTGACATCCGGTTATCAGCGCCGGGCCGTGCTTTCCGGTATCAATTTCGACCCTATCGGTTCAGGGAAAATTGTCGGCATTGCCGGGAAGAACGGTTCCGGCAAATCCACATTGTTGAAAGTCCTTGCGGGCTTTCATCCCTATTCGGGAACTTTGTCGATCGGCGATGTGAACCTTGCCGGGCTGCATCATTCCGAGCGCGCGCGCAGGATCGGTTATCTTCCGCAGACGCTACCGGCGACAAGTTCGCTGCTTGCCTATGAGTTTGTGCTCAGCGCTTGTCATGCGGCCGGTGCTTTACATGGCCGTGAAGCGGGGCTTGCGATTGAAGAGATATTTTCGTCGCTAGAGCTTGAGGCTCTCGCATTCCGCCCTATGAGGGAACTCTCGGGGGGACAAAGGCAACTGGTTGGACTGGCGCAGGTGCTCGTTCAAAAGCCACAGCTTTTGCTGCTTGACGAACCGACCAGTGCACTCGATTTGCGCTGGCAGATCGAAGTTCTCCGCGCTGTCCGCAAGGCCGCCCGGGAGGATGGCTCAATCTGCCTCATTGCCGTTCATGACCTGAACCTCGCAATGCGCTTTTGCGACGTGATCGCAATATTGGGTGGCGGCCGTCTACTCGCAATGGGACCGCCGGACGATATCGTTACGCCTTCCATCTTGCGCGAAGCCTTCGGTGTCGAGGCGCGGGTGGAACGTTGTTCACGAGGGCAGGCAATTATCCTTGCCGATGACGTGACTGGAAAAGATGCAATCAAAAATTGAACGAGACAGGAAAGGCGATGCTCATGATCAAGATGGAAGCGTATGTCGATACGCCAAACGCAAGCCGATATCTTATCCAGCTTTGCAAGCACTTCCGTCATAAGGCTACTGCGGAGTGGACTGAGACGGAGGGCCGTGTCGAATTTCCCTTTGGCCTGTGCATAATGCGCGTGGAAGGCGAACAGCTGCTCATAGATTGTGAGGTTCGGACGGCGGAAGAATTAGGCCGCATGCGCTATGTCCTGGACGACCACATTCGCCGGTTTGCCTGGAGGGAAAGTTTAACATTTAACTGGTCGGAAGATCAGACAGAGAGTTAACCGGAAAGCGGCGGGCTTATTCGCCCGCCTTACCCGTCTCTTTCCAATGTTCGGTGTTTCTTGCCCGCCCTGAGAACCACTTTGCAAATGCAAGGTCATGTTGTGGGCCGTTGTAACCAGTGACAGCATCTGTGTCGACCCTAAGGGAGGCATGCAAACCGGACCGCTTCTCCCGCGCGGCATCCCATAGCGGCGATTGGGCAGGAGTGGCGGCATGGTTTACGACCCAAGGGTTGCCCCGCCGTCAACGCAGATCTCCTGCATGGTAATATGCCCTGCGCGATCAGACAGCATGAACAAGACCGCTCCAGCCACGTCATCAGGCTGAGCGATCTTGCCAAGCGGGATCCCAAGCCTGTGTTTTGTCAGGTCCCCGTCGATCACCGCCTGTTCCCCATTTTCGTCAACCCAAAGCTGTCTCTGCATTGCGGTATCGGTGGAGCCGGGCGAGACGATATTACAGCGGATATGATCGCCCGCCAGTTCAAGCCCCAGCGTCTTGGTGATCATGACAGCGGCCGCTTTTGAGGCGGCATAGGCTCCCATCGAATGGCGCGGCGTGCCGGACGCGTTTGAGGCCACGGTTACGATCACGCCTCCGCCTTGCCGTTTCATTTGGCGCGCGACGCATGTTGAGAGCGAAAAGATACCGTCAGAATTGACGGCGAAGGTGGCGCGCCAATCCTGCTCTGAAAGGTCTGTGAGCGTCCCCATTCGTAAGAGTCCCGCCGCATTGACCAGACCGTCGATCCGGCCGTAGCGCTTCACGGCCCGTTCCACCGCTGCCTCCACTGCCTCATGCTCACTCACGTCCACGCGTTCGGGCCAGTATGACTCCCCGAGACGGTCGGCAGCAGACTTGAGACGCTCGTCCTTCAGATCAATGGCGAAGACGGAGGCCCCTTTGCCGATCAGCGCTTCGCAGACCGCCAGGCCAATGCCTTGTCCCGCGCCGGATACCAGATAGATTTTATCGCTAAAACACATGAACTTGATCAATCTCCATACGATCCATAACGGCGCCGCCCACTATTCCGCCCTCTCCGGCTTCAGCCCGATGACGGTAAAGCCGGTAATCGCGGAGAAAAACCGTCCCTGCTCATTGCGCGTCTTCAGGTCCGCAAGCCATTGATCCGCATGTGCTTTCATCTCCGGAGTCTGCGCGCCGAATTTTGCGGCGGCGTCACTCAGGCCGTAAAGCTTGTCGACAAGCGCGAAGTCGGTCAGCATGAGTGTTGAACAGTCTCCCACGGCAATATTTTGCAGACTCATGGAACGGAACTGGCTGTAGAGCGCACGGCCCGCCCAGCCATGTCTGATTACCTGATCGAAATGAGCGTGAATGATACTGCGCGTTATCGCCTTGTCGTCGCTGTCGATGAGCAGGCTGTCCCAATCGGGCTCGCGCACCAGAACCCGGCCGCCCGGCCGCGCCACCCGCACCATTTCAGCAAGCGCTTTTCCCCGATCCTCGATATGCATGAAAACCCTATCCGCCCGCACGGCATCGAAACTGTCGTCATCAAAGGGGAGCGCCTGAACGTCCCCCTGGCGAAATTCTGTCGACAGATTATGCTCTGCTGCGCGTGCCTCGGCCTGGGCGACGATCCCGGCGCTGTAATCCAGTCCGCAGGCCAGCCCGCCGGGTCCAACGATCTCCGCCATTGCGATCACGTCGTCGCCCGCACCGCATCCCGCATCGAGAACTCTGTCACCGGCCTTCAGTCCCAGGAGACGGTAGGTTTTCTGCTTGTAACGGCGTATTTCATCCTGATGCGTGACGGTGTCGAGATAATCGACGTAATAATTGCTTTCTTCGCGGTCTCCGATTTTCGACCAGTCCGGTTTGTTTTGAAGCATGGTAAAATCTTTTCCTGTTACTCTGGTCTGAGGTGATCGTTCAGTTCTGACGCCAGCGCGGCCGCAACAATCGCGAGTGATTCCGCCTGGCACATGGATTCATGATCGCAGTCAATTTCTGTGCTGACGATTTTGCCGGTCACATGCTGCCGCCAGTCGTCCGGGGACAGGGCATATGCCGCCCTGGTTCCGGCCGCGGCGAAGAAGTGGAGCGCTCCGCTGAACCGGCCCGGCCTATGGGAGCGCATCAAACGAATATTGTTGGCCGTCACGGCAAGCAGAGCATCCATCCCGCGCTCATCCAGCGCCGAGAACATGCCGCCCGGTTCTTTCAGCCGGGCAAGAAGAGTTGCCGTGTCGCTTGCCTTTTCGGCCTCGCCGGAGGGGGCAGCGAAATGGGAAAGCGCCTCGATCGCATCATGCTCACCGACCGCTTCGTCGCCGCGCAGGCGATCCCCGGGATAGGCGTCCAGCATGGCGAGCAGAGACACTTTCTCTCCGGCCTCTTCGAGCTGACACGCCATCTCATGCGCGAGACAGCCGCCGAAAGACCAGCCAAGCAAGCGACATGGCCCGGAAGGCTGAACGGTGCGTATGCGTTCAATGTAATTCTGCGCCATCTCGGCCATGCTTTGCGCCATTGTCTCGCCCGTCCTGAGGCCGCGCGCCTGCAGGGCATAGAGGGAGCGGTCCGGCATATGGCGGCCAAGCCCCATATAGCACCAGCCAAGACCGCCTGCCGGATGCAGGCAGAAAAGCGGCATCGCTGATCCATGGTTGGACAGACGCAGGAGCGGCGTGAACAGATCCTGCCCGGGCTCAGCATCGCCAGCATTTTCCAGGCCAGCGACAAAATCCTG
>JAHQVI010000254.1 GCA_019634405.1 Hyphomicrobiales bacterium | reverse complement strand
GGGCCGTATCAAGGACTTGCCGGAAGCCTGCGCCGCGGCGGGCATGACCAGGCCGCTTCTGGTCACCGACAAGGGTCTTGCAGAACTGCCGGTGACGAAGGGCGCTCTGGACATTATGGAGCAGGCCGGGCTTGGCCGGGGCCTGTTCTTCGATGTTGACGCCAATCCGAACGAGCGAAACCTGGCTGCCGGGATAACGGCATACAAGGCGGGCGGGCATGACGGCGTCATCGCTTTCGGGGGCGGCTCAGGTCTCGATCTCGGCAAGCTGATTGCTCTGATGGCGGATCAAACGGTTTCCGTATGGGATCTGGAAGATATCGGCGACTGGTGGAAGCGGGCTGAGGCCTCCACAATAGCGCCAATCGTGGCTGTCCCGACCACCGCGGGCACCGGCTCCGAAGTCGGCCGCGCGGGCGTGTTGACCAATTCGGCCAGCGAAGTCAAAAAAATCATTTTCCATCCCAAGATCCTGCCAGCCCAGGTCATATGCGATCCGGAACTCACGGTTGGCATGCCGCCAGCGATCACGGCAGGCACAGGCATGGATGCCTTCGCACATTGTCTGGAAGCCTATTGCTCACCTTTCTACCATCCGATGTCTCAGGGCATTGCACTGGAGGGTATGCGGTTGGTGAAGGACAACCTCCTGCGTGCTTACGGCGATGGCGGCGATCTGGAAGCCCGCGCCAACATGATGAGCGCCGCCGCAATGGGGGCGGTTGCGTTTCAGAAAGGGCTCGGTGCAATCCACGCGATTTCCCATCCGATCGGCGCGATTTATCACACGCACCACGGTACAACCAATGCTGTGGTCATGCAGCCGGTGCTGGCTTTTAACCGCGCCGCCATCGAAGATCGCATCGGGCATGCCGCCGCTTATCTCGGCATTTCCGGTGGTTTCGACGGATTTTACGCCTATGTCGGCGAGCTGAACGCCGCGCTGGGCATTCCGCCGACTCTCGGCGCGCTGGGCGTTCGCGATCCTGATATTGGCCGCCTCGCGGTCATGGCGATCGAAGACCCCAGCGCTGGCGGCAACCCTGTGACGCTCAGATTGGACAATATAAAAGCCCTGATCGAGCGTTGCCTTTAAGCAGTATCGGAGCCGGGCGTCGTTTCCGGGCCCCGGCTCCCCTGATCGACCGCAACCATCGCTTTCACAAATTTATTCATATTCAAGGCGTCCTGATAAGTAACAGGTTTGTTTGCGAAATTATGCTTGCGACTCTACCTCATATTCAAGATGATTAAATACGTGTTTGGTGAAGCAGGCCATTACGAAGCCGGCAAATGCGTGCACCTGAATCGGAGGAAACATGAAACATCTGGGTTTTTCAGCTCGCTTTGCGGGCATGGCGCTTGCTGCGCTTGCTCTAATCACATCCCCTTCGCATGCGGAATATCCCGAGCGCCCAATCACGTTGATCGTGCCATGGGGCGCAGGCGGCGGCACCGACGCAACCGGCCGTATGATCGGAAATCTGCTTCAGGCAGAGCTTGGACAACCGGTCAATGTGGTTAACCGGACAGGCGGCAGCGGGGTTGTCGGCCATTCCGCGATCGCTACGTCAAAGCCTGATGGCTACACGATCGGCGTTGTCACCGTTGAAATCGGCATGATGCACTGGGCTGGCCTGACCGAGCTGACCGGCGCCGATTATACACCGATCGCACTGTATAATTTCGATCCGGCCGGTTTGCACGTTCGCGCGGACTCGCCCTGGAAAACGGCGCAGGACCTTCTCGATGCGGTCAAAGCCAATCCCGGCGAGCATAAAGGCTCGGGCACCGGGCAGGGCGGGATCTGGCATCTGGCTCTGGCTGGTATGCTGAATGACGCCGGTCTGGCTGCAAACGCTGCGCCATGGGTTCCCTCGCAAGGCGCTGCCTCCGGTCTCCAGGAACTTGTCTCTGGCGGTGTAGACGTTGTCAGCTGCTCCGTGGTTGAGGCTGCGGCGCTTCTGGAAGCAGGCAGAGTACGGTCTCTTGCTGTGATGGCGGATGAAACGCTTGGCGCTTTCCCGGACATTCCGACGCTTAAGAACGAGACGGGTCTCAGCTGGACCAACTCTGCCTGGCGCGGGGTTGCTGCGCCAAAGGGACTTCCTGACGACGTCAAGGCCAAACTGACTGCTGCGATGGAGAAAGTCTATAATTCGCAGGAATTTCAGACGTTCATGAATGGACGTGGCTTTGGCCTGATCTACAAATCCGGCGACGACTTCGCCAAGTGGATGTCCGATAGCGATGAAAGCCTTGGCGCTGCCATGAAAGCGGCGGGCCTCGCGAAATAGCTGGTCTGATGATCTGAATGTTGCAGCCAGTTGGACATGAGATGTCCTGCTGGCTGCATTTGACCCTTAGAGCTTTCCACAATGCGTCTCAACGATGCCGTGCCCGGCGTATTCCTGATCCTGTTCGCTCTTGCCGAGATGGCTTACACCACAACCTTTCCGGCGACATTCGGCCAACAGATCGGGCCCGACCTTTTTCCAAGATTGATCGGTGTGGGGTTGCTCGGCTGCGGTGTGCTTCTGGTGATTTCCGGCTTGGGGACGCGCGAACAGGTTCCGCTGGTCACTTTGGGGGACTGGGCAACGGATAGCCGTGCGTTTTTCAATTTCCTGCTGGTCCCCGTGGCGCTGCTATTCTACATCCTCGCTTCGGACTGGCTAGGTTTTATTATCAGCTCACTGATTATACTCTTGACCCTACTCTATCGCTTCGGGGTCAGCCTGCTAACATCGTTGGCCGTGGCGGTGGGAACGACGATCGTTATTCAGTTCGTTTTCGCCAGCGTCCTTCTTGTCCCCCTGCCATGGGGCCTGTTCCAGCCGGTTGTGTGGTAAGCGATGGATATTTTTCTTCAGGCCCTGTTCCTGATATTGGATCCATATGTGCTCGGCGTCATGTTCCTTGCCGCGCTTTTTGGACTGTTCGTTGGCGCGATTCCGGGGCTGACAGCCACCATGGCGACGGCGCTGCTGATCCCTTTCACATTCTTCATGGATCCGGTCCCCGCGATTGCGGCAATCGTGACGACTGTCGCTATGGCAATCTTTGCCGGTGACATTCCCGGCGCGTTACTGCGCATTCCAGGAACGCCTGCCTCCGCCGCCTATTGCGATGAAGCCTTTGCCATGACGCAAAGGGGCGAAGCGGAAAAAGCGCTTGGAACAGGGCTCGTTTGTGCGGTGATCGGTGGGGTGATGGGCGCGATCGTACTCTCCGTCGCCGCGCCGTCACTGGCGGAATTTGCGATTCAGTTCTCATCCTTCGAATATTTCTGGCTCGCATGCCTCGGCCTTTCCTGCGCTGTGGTCATCTCGACCTCGTCCACGGTAAAAGGCTTCGTCTCGCTGCTGATCGGGTTGTTCATTGCAACCATCGGCATCGATGTGACCGCCGGGTATCCGCGCTTCAATTTCGGCAATGTCGAACTCATGGCAGGCGTCAGTTTCATTCCGGCGATGATCGGGATGTTCGCAGTGTCTGAAGTTTTAAGGTATGTCGCCTCAACACATACGCCCTTGCCCATGCCGCAGCAGAAGATCGGCAACGTTTTTCGCGGCCTTGGCCCGATCCTGTCGCGTTACAAGGTCAATATTGCGCGTGGCGGCGCTATCGGAGCCATTGTCGGGGTTCTGCCGGGCGCTGGGGCCGACATCGCTGCATGGATCGCCTATGCCGTTTCCAAGAAAACATCGAAACAGCCCGAGAAATTCGGGACGGGGCATGTTGAAGGGCTTGCCGATGCCGGCACCGCCAACAATGCAGGGCTTGCGGGCGCATGGGTTCCCGCCATCGTCTTCGGCATTCCCGGCGATTCGATAACCGCCATTGTGATCGGCGTACTCTATATGAAGGGCATGAACCCCGGTCCGACCGTATTCATGAACAATCCGCAGCTTATCTACGCCGTGTTTATCGCCTTTTTCGTCGCCAATCTGGCTCTGCTGTTTCTGGGATTCGTGGCAATCCGAATGTCGCGTCAGATGCTGCGCATTCCGCGGAAAATCCTTATGCCGATCATTTTGATGTTCTGCATTGTTGGAGCGTTCGCGATCAACAACACGGTTTTTGGCGTGACGATCATGCTGGTGCTTGGCGTGCTGGCCTACATCATGGAAGAAAACGGGTTTCCGATTGCGCCGGCGATCCTTGGCATCGTGCTGGGCGGGATGCTGGAGCATAATTTCGTGTCCTCGATGATCAAGGCGGATGGCGATTTTCTCGGTTTCTTCTCGCGCCCGATCGCCGCGACGCTGGGCGTATTCGTCATCATCGTCTGGCTCATACCTCTGATCTCTCTCATGCGCCGAAGATTGCGCGCAGCGGTAAGCACCGCCTGATGCTGGCGAGCGACCATCAAGGACAAAAGCAGGCTGGGTGATCTCAAGAGCTGGGGAGTTCTGTTGGGCAGCTATATACGCCTTGGTCAAGCCAGCTGTTTATTCGATTTGCCCTGATGTCACTAACGAAGGTATCGGGTACAATATCCACGTCAACATTCCGGACCATGCTGATGACGCCTTGGGCAGCCGATGCTCTGATTGCAAGCGGGCAAAGCAAGATGCCCATCGTTCTTGGACTTGATGCGGGAACGGTTCTTACCACCGGATTAATCGGGAAAATTTGATTGTAGCGCGAAGCCCCGTTTGTGTGTCTGTCGAAGCTTGCTATGAGCAGTGCAAATGCCCAAAGTGATACTAACGACCAAGATCGATCCAACCTATGATGATTTGCCGGAAGAGCGTTAACACTTCCCTCGCACATATCTAAATCAGGTTACGCAAGCTGTTAACGACTTCGTCATTTATTATGAGCCACGTCGAAGTTCTGGCGACGCCAACAGCCGCGGTGGTCGGCAAGCCTACTTTGCAGTCGCGTTCATAACCGCCATTGAAGCTGACATAACTAAGGCAGATCACTTCTATGCTCTGGTTACCAGCTATCTCGAATTTGATCAGCCAGTACCGTTTAGGAATGCAGGACGATATTATGAGAGCGCCCTTCGCCGCGCCGATGGACATGTAAATAAGGGCGCATTCGGTCGTTCCGTCCGTGTTTTGGCCGATGATGAGTTCTCGGCCATATTGCAAGACGGTTTCAACCAACATGAAACACTCACCCCACTCGAAGCAGCATTAACTAAACCAGGTTTCGAAGAACCCCGAGCTGACTTCAATCGCCCCATAGTTGAACGTCTCGTTGCCCGGCCGTTCCGAGATCAGGCCTTTATGAGGCAAGTCCACCTTGCATATGAAAATCGCTGCGCTGTCACTGGCCTACGATTAATCAATGGCGGCGGTCTTCCTGAAGTTGAGGCAGCTCATATACGTCCTGTAGCTCAAGCTGGTCCTGATTCACCGCGTAACGGTTTGGCATTGTGCCGCACAGCCCACTGGATGTTTGATCGTGGTCTGATATCAATAGATGATGATTTTCGTATATTGAGTGCGCGACGAGGATTGCCGGATGATGCGGAACGCTTGTTTCTGAAAACCGGCGAGTTAAAAGTTCCCGACAATCCGGTCTTGCAGCCACACCCACAATTCTTGCGTTGGCACCGCGAAAACGTGTTTAAGGGCTAGAGCGCCAAACCTTTGACCGGTAATGGCCACGGCGCGCCATCTATGCGCTGAGAACATCGGATCTGTCCGGAAACCGGTTCTCGCTCTTTGCTCCGATGCTGAAGAGCTGCCGTCACTCCGTCACTTCAAACCGCATCCCGTCATAGGCCGGTTCGATGTGGTCCGGCGTCTGCCGCTGTACCGTCTCGTAATCCATATCGATATTCATATGGGTCAGGACGGCGCGTTTCGGCCCAACGCGTTCGATCCATTCCAGCGCTTCGTGAAACGAGAAATGACTGCTATGTTTGCTGGGGCGCAATGCGTCCACGATCCAGCAATCCAGTCCCTTAAGCAGCGGCAGGCTGGCTTCGGGCATGTCGTGCAGATCGCTCGAATAGGCGACATTGCCGAAACGGAAACCGAGCGATTCGATACCGCCGTGATATTGCAGGAAGGGAATCACCATGATCGGTCCGCCCTCGCCCTCGATGCGGATGGCTTCGCCGGGTTGGATCGAATGCCCCTGCAAGATGGGCGGATAGCCGTTGCCATCCTGCGATGCGAAGCAATAGTCGAAGCGCTTTTCCAGCACGGACCGTGTGTAATCGGTGCAATAGACGTCGATGAGTTTGCGGCGCCGGTAGCTGATCATGCGCAGATCGTCGATGCCATGCGTGTGGTCGGCGTGGTCATGGGTGTAAAAAACGCCGTCAAGCTTGGCTACGCCTGCCGCCAGGAGTTGTTGGCGAATATCGGGGCCGGTATCGACGAGAAGCGTGGTTCGCTTGTCGTGATCATGACGCTCGACAAGCAGCGCACAGCGGCTTCGGCGGTTTTTCGGGTTGGCCGGATCGCACACGCCCCACTTCCCGTCGATCTGGGGGACGCCGGGCGATGCACCGCAACCGAGTATCGTAACATGAAGCGTCATTCGGCAGCTCGGCCCTTTAGCGTCATGCAGCTTTCGGCCTTACTGAATAACCGGAAGAAATTTGTTGTCGTGATGTCGGCAATCTCGGCCTCGTTTACACCGCGTGTTTCAGCGAGCACGCGCGCCGTATTGGCGACATAGGCCGGTTCGTTCCGCTTGCCGCGATTGGGAACCGGCGCGAGATAAGGGGCGTCGGTCTCGACAAGAATACGGTCTGCGGGCAGATCGGCGGCAATGCTACGCAAAGCTTCGGAGTTTTTGAAGGTTAACACGCCTGAAAACGAGACGTAAAGCCCGAGTTCGACGGCGCGAAAGGCCAGATCGCGCCCGCCGGTGAAGCAGTGCAGGACGGCCTTGAACGCGCCTCCGGCCATTTCCTCTTCAAGTATGCGGGTCATGTGCTCATCGGCCTCGCGGCTGTGAATGACCAGCGGCAATCCGGTCTCCCGCGCGGCGGCGATATGCCGGCGCAGGCCTCTTTCCTGATCCCCGACCGGACTGTTGTCGTAATGATAATCCAGCCCGGCCTCGCCGATTGCGACGGTGCGCGCCTCGGCGGCGAAGGCGAGGATCTCGTCCAGCGTCACATCGCTTTCTTTATCCGCATAATGAGGATGCGTTCCCACCGAGCAACAGACATTGCCGTATCTCTCCGCTACTGCGCGGATGCGTTCAAAGCGGCGGACATGCGTGCAGATCGTCAGCATGCCGCCAACGCCCGCCGCCGCCGCTCGCTCGACGATCGCGTCCAGTTCTTTCTCGAAATCAGGGAAATCGAGATGACAATGGCTGTCGATAAGCATGGTCCTGCCTTCTATGACGCGGCGCTGTCTTCCGGTTCGACATAACGGGGGAAAACCGGCGACAATTCGCCAAGATCAGTTCCGGGCTGCAAACGGCCTGCCGGCCCCAGCTTCTTGAAACTGCGTTCATCGCCAACGCCGATCTGATCCAGAAGTTTTTCCGCTGCCGCCGGAATAACCGGTTGCGCCAGAATTGCCAGCTGGCGCAGCACTTCTGCCGTCACGTAAAGCACGGTCGCCATCCGCTCGGGATCGGTCTTTTTCAGCGCCCACGGCTCTTCGCTGGCGAAATAGCGGTTGGCGTCCGCGACGACGGCCCAGATCGCTTCGAGAACGCGGTGGATCGCTTGCCGGTCCATTTCTGCGCGCGCGGTCTCGACGATCGAATCGGCGGCAACGATGATCCCCTTGTCGGCGTCGCTGAAATCGCCCGGTTCAGGGATGAAGCCACCGCAATTCTTGGCAATCATCGACAATGAACGCTGCGCCAGATTGCCGAGATCATTCGCCAGATCTGCATTGGTGCGATTGACGATTGCCTCATGGCTGTAGCTGCCGTCATTGCCGAAGGGCACTTCGCGCAGGAAGAAATAGCGCATCTGATCTATGCCGTAACGCTCCGCCATGTCAAACGGATCGACGACATTGCCGACCGATTTGGACATCTTCTCGCCGCGGTTGAACAGGAAGCCGTGCGAGTAGATACGGTCCGGCAGAGCCACGCCGGCCGACATCAGAAATGCGGGCCAGTAGACCGCATGGAAGCGCGTGATGTCCTTTCCGATCATATGGATATTTGCAGGCCAGTAACGCTTGAAACTCTGCGAATCTTCGTCGGGAAAACCGACGCCGGTAATATAATTCGTGAGCGCATCGACCCAGACATATATGATGTGGCCCGGTGCGTCGGGAACAGGAATGCCCCAGTCGATCGTCGTGCGCGAAATCGAGAGGTCTTTCAGCCCGCTCTTGACGAAGCTGACGATCTCGTTGCGGCGTTCCTGCGGAAGGATGAAATCCGGATTGGCGGCGTAGTGATCGAGCAGCTTGCCCTCATAGGCGGACAGCCTGAAGAAGTAAGTTTCTTCCTCTGTCCATTCAACAGGCGTACCTTGCGGCCCGAGGCGCACGCCGTCGTCATTTAGCGTTGTCTCGTCCTCGGCATAAAAGGCTTCGTCGCGCACCGAGTACCATCCCGCATATTTATCGAGATAGATATCGCCAGCATCCTGCATGCGTTTCCACATGCCCGCAACGGCCTCATGGTGGCGCGGCTCGGTCGTCCGGATAAAATCGTCATTTGAAATGTTGAGCGCTTCGCACATATCCCTGAAACGCGGCGTATTGCGGGCGGCCAGTTCCGATGGTGTAATCCCGGCTTTTGAAGCAGTCTGCTTCATCTTCAGGCCGTGCTCGTCCACACCGGTCAGAAAATACACGTCATATCCGTCAAGGCGCTTGAAACGGGCAATTACATCGGTCGCAATTGCTTCATAGGCATGACCGATATGCGGTTCGCCGTTGGGATAGGAAATCGCTGTCGTAATATAATAGGACGGCTTATTGCTCATGCCGGTCAATTCCGCTTTCATTCCAAATTATGCGCTGGCTGCGGCTTTCTGACTGAGACGCGCGATTTTTTCAAAACTCGTCAGGGTGAGGGCGTTTTTGTCGAGGTTCAGCCGCTCTGCCTCGCTGCGCGCCTCGCGAAGTGTTTCCCACAGCTGGGCCCAATCCGCAAGGTTCTGCGCGTTGATGATGGCCGGAAACCGCTTAAGCTGGGAAAATCTTGCCGATGCAACGTCTCCAGATGCGCGCGCCCGGATCGTTTCCGCGAGTATTTCATCTATCAGATTGTGGGCGATTTCGTGAGCCTCTACCTTTTTGCCTGACGTCGACGCGATCAGCTTATGTAGCGCATGACGGTCAAGACGGGGCAGGCTTTCCAGCAATGTCAGTATGGTCTCGACCAGGGGAAGGCCGCCGCCATCGAGAAGCTGCATGGCGTGGCGCGGGCTGCCTTTCGCCAGCGTTTTCAGCATCTTGATCTGCGATGCCGACGGGTCTTCGCGATCAGAGGCGGCGCAGGCCTGCGAGATTGCCGATTGCATGTCTGTGTCGTTGAGCGAGCCGAACCGCACGGTGCGGCAGCGCGAGCGGATTGTTGGCAGGAGACGGCCCGGTGCGGACGAGATCAGCAGAAAGACCGTCCGCAGCGGCGGCTCTTCCAGCGATTTCAGCAGCGCGTTTGCCGAACTGACATTGAGATCGTCGGCGCTGTCAACGATCACGACGCGCCAGGGGGTAACGGCTGTGCGCTGAAGGAAATGGCGCAGCGCGCGAATGTCGTCAACGGCGATAGACTGGCGCAGTCTCTTGCCGCCCGAGTCCCATGCGCGGCGGATGACGAAAAGGCCGGGATGGGCCAGATTGGCGACCTGCCGATGCGTTTTGCTGTCGGCGGGAACGTCAAACGATGCAATCGCATCGGGAAATGCGGCCTGCTGCGCCAGAACGAAGCGCGCGGTGCGATAGGCGAAAGCGGCCTTGCCAATCCCCGCCTCGCCTGTCATCAGCCACGCAT
>JAHQVI010000253.1 GCA_019634405.1 Hyphomicrobiales bacterium | reverse complement strand
ATCAGAATGCCGTGTTTGGTGATCAGGCCGATCAGCGTTACGAGCCCAACCTGACTGTAGATATTGAGCGTCCCCCCGCTCCACCATAAGGCCAGCAGGCCGCCGGTCATGGAAAGCGGCACCGTCAGCATGATGATGATGGGATCGCGGAAGCTTTCGAACTGCGCCGAGAGCACAAGGTAGATGAAGGCGAGCGCGAGCAGGAAGGTGATGTAGATACTTTCGGTCGATTCCTTATATTCGCGCGACTGGCCGGAATAGTCGATTAGCGCCTGATCATTGAGAAGCTCCTTGGCGGTCGTCTCCAGGAAATCGAGGCCATCGGCGAGGGTATATCCAGGGGCGATGTAGGAGGTGATCGTTGCGGCGCGAAGCTGGTTGAAATGGTTCAGCTCCTTCGGCGCGACGCTTTCCGATACATTGATGAGATTGGAGAGCGGGATCATCGTACCGCCGGGAGCGCGCACATAGATGCGGCGCAGATCTTCCGGATCGCGCCGGTCTATATCGGCAACCTGCACGATTACGTCATATTGCTCGCCATCGCGTTTGAAGCGCGTGACTTGACGCCCGCCCAGCAGCGTTTCCAGCGTGCGCCCGAGCGTCTCTATGCCGACGCCAAGATCGGCGGCCTTCTCGCGGTCCACCTCAATATTGATCTGGGGCGTATTCAGCTTGAGGTCGGTGTCCAGATTGTTGAAGCCGGGAAATTCGCGGGCCTTCGCCATGATGGCGTCGACAAGCTCCTGAAGCTTGTCATAGGATTGGGTGGTCTGGATGACGAAGGAGATCGGCTTCGCACGCGGGCTCTGGCCGAGCGGGGGAAGACTTCCCGGAAAGGCGAGTATGCCCGGGATGCCGAAATATTTTGGCGCAAGCTGCCGCGCGAGCTGGAACTGGCTCAGTTCGCGCTCGTCCCATGGCTTCATTTTGGCGAAGCTGATGCCCTGCGAAACGCTGGGTACGCCTGTGACCACGAAATATCGCTCGACCCCTTCGGTGCTGGCGAAAATATTCTCAAGCTGGCGCGCATAGCGGTCTGTATAGTCGATGGTCGAGCCTTCCGGCGCAACGAAGAAGGATACGATTGTGCCCTGATCCTCGTAAGGGGCGAGTTCGGATTTAAGCGTGTTGAAGATGAAATAGCTCGAACTGGCGACTGCCAGGCCGACGAGAATGACAAGCGGACGGGCTTTCAGAGCGCCGCGTATCGACGAGCGGTATCCGGCCGTCAGATTGCGCAGGAACCATTCAATTGCGTTGTAGAGCGCGCCATGTGTCTGGTTCGATTTGAGCAGTTTCGAGCACATCATCGGGGACAGCGTCAGGGCGACAAAGCCGGAGACAAGCACCGCACCCGCAAGCGTCCAGGCAAACTCGGTGAACAGGCGTCCTGTTGCGCCCTCCATGAAACCGATTGGCACATAAACCGCCGCAAGCGTCAGCGTCATGGCGAGGATGGCGAAACCGATTTCACGGCTGCCCGTGAAGGCCGCCTCTCGCGCAGACTTGCCCTGCTCCAGATGGCGATAGACATTTTCCAGCATGACGATGGCGTCATCGACGACAAGCCCGATCGCGAGTACAAGCGCCAGCAATGTCAGCGTATTGATCGTGAAGCCCAGCACGAACATCAACGCAAATGCGCCGATGAGCGAAACCGGGATCGTGATGAGCGGGATAAGAGTTGCTCGCAGCGATCTGAGAAAGAAGAAGATGATCAGTACGACGAGAACGACCGCTTCGCCGATCGTAACATAGACGTTCTTGACCGATTCCTCGATGAATACGGATTTGTCATGCGCGATATCGAGCGTCATGCCGTCCGGCAAGGTCGTCAAGATCTGCGGGACTTCCTCGCGCACGGCCTGCGAGACATCGAGCGGATTGGCGGTCGCCTGTTTGATGACGCCCATCGCGATGGCTGTCCGGCCCATGAACCGAACGAAACGGCGCGAGTCCTCCGAGCCTATTTCCACGCGTCCGACATCGGAAAGCCGAACCAGATAGCCATTGGCCTCCTTGAGAACGAGATCGCGGAATTGCCGTTCGGTGCGCATGTCCGTTTCGGACAGCACCGTGAATTCGCGCTGCGAGCTTTCGATCCGCCCGGCAGGCACTTCGACATTCTGCCGTCTGAGCGATTCCTCGACATCCTGCGGCGTCAGACTGTAGGCCGCCAGCCGCTCGGGATCGAGCCAGATCCGCATGGAGTAGCGCCGCTCGCCGAAAATGCGTACCTCCGCGACGCCGGTCAGGGTTTGCAGCCGGTCCTTTACGAAACGGTCCGCGAAATCGGTGATTTCCAGCGGAGAATGGCGATCGCTGGAGAAAGCGATGTAGATGATGGGTTGGGCATCAGCCTCCACCTTCTGGATGACCGGCTCGTCGATTTCGTCGGGCAGACGGCCGCGCACACGGCCAACGCGGTCACGGACATCAGCGGCGGCCTCCGCCGGATCGCGATCGAGCTTGAAACGAATCGAAATCTGGCTTCTCTCGGCGCGGTTGACGGAGGTCATATAGTCGATGCCCTCAATGCCCGAGAGCGAGTCTTCGAGAACCTGCGTTACCTGCGTCTCGATGATATTCGCATTTGCGCCGCGATATTCTGTCTGCACGGTTACGACGGGCGGATCGATATTGGGATATTCGCGCACGCTTAGCCGCTGATAGGACACCAGCCCCAGCAACACGACGACAAGGCTCATCACCGTGGCGAAAACCGGACGGCGAATGGAAAGCTCGGAGATGCCCATCGATCAGGCTCCTTTGCCCTTTGCGCTCGCCGTATTGCCGGAATTTCCATCGACCGCCGGGTCAATGGGTGCGACGTCCGCGCCATCCCCGATCTTCTGGTGACCTGCGGTTATGACGACGTCGCCTTCATCGAGACCTTCAACAATCTCCACCTGTCCTGCGCGCCTGGTGCCAAGACGCACGGCCACCTGGCGCGCCTTTCCCTCGATTACCCGGTAGACGAACTGGTTTTCGCCCCGCGGAACAATGGCTTGCTCGGGAACGGTCAGCGCCTTTGGCTTGGTTTCCATGATGAGAGCGATGCGGGCGAACAGGCCGGGGCGCAGAAGTTGTTCGCTATTGTCGATCCGCGCGCGAATGATGATGCTGCGGCCGGAGGCGTCAATGTTGGGGTCGATTGCGTAAACCTCTCCCGTAAAGCTCTGACCCGCATAGGCGTCGACATTGACCTCGATCGGCTGCCCGGTGCGGATTGCAGGGAGAAAGCGCTCGGCAATCCGAAAATCAGCCTTGATCGGATCAATCGCCTCCAGATTTACGATATCCTCGCCTATGCTGACATAGTCGCCCCGACTGACCAGACGAAGCCCGGCAATTCCGTCAAAAGGAGCGGTCAGGACGTATTTGGCCAGTTTGACCCTGGCCAGTTCCATACTGGCCGTGCCGATTGCAAGGCTGGATTGCGCCTCGTCGCGCGAACGTGCGGTCGCCACCTTGTTGCTGAACAGCTCTTCCGTCCGCTTGAAATTGCGCTCGGCCAGATCGAGCCGCGCCTGCGCGTCGGCCAGTTCTGCGCGGGGCAGGGCGTCGTCCAGCTTGATCAGCATGTCGCCCTTCTTGACCGGTTTTCCCTCTTCGAAGCCGATCTCGACGATCCGTCCGGCAACTTCCGGACGGATCGTCACGGATTCGTCGGAGATCAAAGTGCCGATTGCGGTTACGCGCTCAGAAAGCGGCGCGGCGGCAACGCGTGCCGTCTCGACCGGAACCTTACCGCCTCCGCGCCGTTGGGCCATCGCGGGCAATGAGATTAATAAGGTCACCAGGATGAGAACGAGCAAACGCATGAATCGCTCCATCTGCGACGCCTGGCCAGTTACGTGGCCAGGCGGCTGCAGGAATTAAGACGTCTGTGTATCACCAAATGCCATCAGCAAAGCGCATGTTTCCACGCACAAATAAGCGTTTATGAATTGCTCCTGCAGGCGCGGCGAATAAAAGCCTTGCACCTGATCAATACGCAGCTGCGCAAACGATACGCTTTTGCAATGTACAGGCGATCTTACCCCAGTATTGCACGGAAAACCTGCCAGTCCCAGACCGGGCCGAAAATCTCCGCAATCGCCGCAAGGCCGCCAACAACGAGCGAGAGATAGGCGATAAAGCCGGTCCGCCCCTGTTTCTGGCCGATCTTGTAGATGATGTCGTTCTGCTCGGCGAGCTTGGCCGCGATCCGGTCTGCGATCAATTCGGCCGCCTGCGCCGTCGTATCGTTGGACATTTCGCTGAGGCGGCGCTCATGATTCTGTCGCACGAATTCCTGATGTCGCCGCTGCGTTTCGTCGATGCTCATAGCCCAATTCTCTCCGTTTAGTTCCCTAATCTCTTACGCATGTTAGAAGCAGATTTCAGCACGGGAGTCGATTGGCTGGACAGCTCACTTTTTTTGTTGCGTATGAATACCTATTTATAATGATCAGATGCGGCGAACTAGCTAATATTTCGAGCAGTTCCACAGGTTTATTTGCATAAAGCCAATCAAAACGCTATGAATGGAGTTGGCGTCTTCACAGAACTGAAACAGAACTGTAGTATCCAAAATGTGCACGACGTTGTGCGAGCGTCCCTGCAAAGCTACCGGTCAAACCGTCGGGAAAGGCAGACGTGAACGCATTAGCAACTGCAAATTCATCTCCCGAGGCCTTTCCGGCTCTCGTTCTAAATGCTGACTATCGACCTCTCAGCTATTATCCGCTTTCACTTTGGAACTGGCAGGATACGGTCAAGGCTGTGTTTCTTGATCGCGTCAATATCGTCTCTCAATACGAAAAGATGGTGCACAGCCCGACTTTCGAAATGAAGCTGCCAAGCGTGGTTTCGCTGAAAGTCTACGTGAAACCGGCGCTTTATCCCGCATTTACTCGCTTCAACGTGTTTTTGCGAGACAAGTTCACCTGCCAGTATTGCGGAGCCAAAGAGGAGCTGACCTTCGACCATGTGTTGCCACGTTCGCGTGGCGGCCAGACGCGGTGGGACAATGTGGTTGCGGCCTGTGCTCCATGTAACCTCGCCAAGGGAAACATGATGCCGAAGCGCGCCAAGATGTGGCCGCATCAAACGCCCTACAAGCCTACGGTGCACGAATTGCATCGCAATGGCCGGCTGTTCCCGCCAAACTATCTGCATGAAAGCTGGCTCGACTATCTCTATTGGGACAGCGAACTGGAACCGTAAGTGTTTTGTCGTGATTTGAGGGCTGTTTTTGTTGGCGATCTCAAGAGCGATGCGGAGAGGCTTACTTTGCGCGGCCTTCGCTCAATCTCGGCATAATCTCGACGAAATTGCAGGGGCGGTGCCGTATATCGAATTGCGCTTTGAGTATACCGTCCCAGGCGTCCTTGCATGCGCCCGGTGAGCCGGGCAGGCAGAAGACGTAACACGCGCCGATCACGCCCGCGAGCGAGCGCGACTGCACGGTTGACGTCCCGATCTTCTGGAAGCTGATCATGTGCATCAGCACGGGAAAGCCGTCGATCTCCTTGTCGAATAGCGGCCTGACGGCTTCGGGCGTAACGTCGCGGCCGGTCAGCCCGGTGCCGCCGGTCGTCACAATGGCGTCGATATCGCCCTGCAGCGCCCAGCGCTTGATCCGGTCCTGTATGTCGGCCACTTCATCTTTCACGATCATGCGCGCAGCGACCGTATGCCCGGCTTCCTCGGTAAGACGAAGGAGCGTGGCGCCGGATTTGTCGTCCTGCTCGCTGCGCGTATCGGAAATGGTCAGTACCGCGATGCGTATCGGGATGAATGGCCTGGACTCGTCAATATTCGCCATGAAGCGACCTGATGTGCATACCAGCCCGCCGCAAGGCCGGGCTGGTATATATGGGCATTTACTTTCTAAGAGCGATCGTTGCGATTGGTGTGTGGCGGCCAGCGCCCGGGTCAAACTGCGTGATGGTCAGCGTGTGGCGGTTGGTGGCCGTGAATTTTACGTTGAAACGCCCTTCCCAATTCGGGCCCTTGACTTCCAGGTTCAGGTTCTTGCCGCGGATATTGCCGGTTATGCGGCCGGTATTGTTTGCGATCTGCTCGTTCCAGGTGCCAGATACTTTGGTGCCTTCACAGGCCACATTCGCGCCTGCGTCGATCTTGTAATCCGTACCTGCGCAGGAAATCTGCTGAGCTATTTGCGAGCCCGTCGTGCGATAGGTGACGCGGCAGGAAATGCGTTCCTTCACGCCGCCGATTGGCTGCACGGTACCGTCGCCGCGCCAGTCGCCTGCGAGGCCTTCGATCAGCGACTGCGCGCTCGATTCGCAGGCTGCGCTTGACGCTGAAGCGCCGATACCAGCCATGACCAGCGCGATCCCGGCAGCTACATATTTCTTACATCCTACGCTTTTCATTGATGATCCCTGACACTTTGCTTGTTTTGTAACTTCACCCGTCGTTGTATTTGAACCAAAATTATGGCAGGGGCAATAACAACCAGCCTAAAAAGATTGTATGCCGCCCATTCGCCGGTTTTGGCCCGAAATTGCAAGATAAGCGCCGTTAGCTGAACACGGAATGGAATATCGTGAGGCGGGACGAATTTTACCGGTCCTCCGGCGTCCATAAGGCATGAAAGTGATGGGCTGGGCCCGCGCCGTGGCCGATCTGCAATGTATCTGCCTCGATCAGCGCTTGGGTCAGGTAGCTTTTCGCATTCTGAACAGCCTCCAGCAGCGGCATTCCAAGCGCCATATAGGCGGCGATCGCCGATGACAGCGTGCAGCCTGTGCCATGTGTATTGTTCGTCTGTATGCGGTTTGCGGCCAGCCTGACGATATTCTGGCCGTCCAGCAGCAGGTCCACCGAATCCTCGCCCTCGCGGTGACCGCCCTTGATCAGCACGGCTTTGGCGCCAAGCGTCAGCAGCAGCTCGCCTTGAGAAAGCATCATCTTCTCGCTTGTCGCGATCTCCGCGCCGAGGAGCCGGGCCGCTTCGGGGAGATTTGGGGTGATCAGATCCGCTGCGCCGAATAGATGCGAGCGCATAGCGAACTCGGCCCCTTCATCAAGCAGGGGATCGCCGCTTCCGGCAACCATGACAGGATCAAGAATAACCGGTGGCCCGTTCCATAGTTCGAGCGTGGCGGCCACTGCCTGTACGATATCTTCGTTGCCGAGCATGCCTATTTTAACCGCATCGACTGCAAGATCAGACATGACCGACGTGATCTGGGCCGTCACAAAATCGGCTGAAACGGGATAAACGTCCTGAACGCCGGTTGTGTTCTGCGCGGTAAGTGCCGTTATTGCGGACGCGCCATAGACGCCCAGCGCCGAGAATGTCTTCAGATCGGCCTGTATGCCCGCGCCGCCGGATGAATCCGACCCTGCGATTGTAAGTGCGATTGCTGTCGTCATTTCCCGGAGAATAAGCCAAGTCCATATCAGGCGCGAGCATGTTTTTCGATCTGCACGAATGGCGGGATTTACAAAACGTAACATTCACCGGGATTTCTGAAAAATCATCGCAAAGTTCGATGGCTAGTTTCCTGCTTACCGGGACGTTGTCGGGGGACATTTAGAGAAAGGAAACAGTCATGAAAAAAGCGATTCCACTCGCGGTATTGGGTGCAGGCTTTGCCCTGTTAGCGACTGCAACCACGGCCCATGCCGGTGAATGGGAAGAGCATTCGCGCACCATTTACGGCCCCTATGGAGGCAAATATGAGAGCCACGGAGGGTGTTCCCACGGGCGTTGCGAAACCAGCAAAAGCTGGACCGGCCCGGAAGGCCGCACCGTAACGCGCAAAGGCTATACCGATTGTTATGACGGCGAATGCCGCGGGGGCGCGGTATGGGATGGTCCGCGCGGTAAAACCATCGTCAAGCGTCGGTATCGGCGCTGGTAAAAAACGGGTTCATATGCTGTATGCTTGTCCTGATGTTGGTTCGTCCGGACAAGAAGGCGGGATGAAGAACGGCCCATGCGATTCCCCGCTTCATCCCGTTTACACGCGCAGCATGAGATTTGGAGCTCCTCGAATGCAGCATGTCAAGATCGCGTTGATGGCCGTGTTTTTGCCGCTCATACTCGCGGAAAATGCGAATGCGGATTGGCGTTTGCGGCTGATTGCCGGGGGAGGGCTGAGAGAGGGAATAAGGGCGTGCGGCGGGGATGTTGCCCGCTATTGCAGCCGCACGGTTCCCGGGCAGGGCCGCATGATACAATGCCTTGCAGACAGTTATGATGATCTGAGGCCCGAATGCCAGCAATATGTCGATCGCACGTTCGATGTAAGACGAACTCTTTTTGCCTGCACCGCCGACGCAGAGCGGCTGTGTCCGGGCATGCGGCCAGGAGGCGGCCGGATCGCCATCTGCCTGTTTGAGCAGGAAGAGGATCTCTCCGATGAATGCAAAAATGGTGTCGCCGACATTATGGGAGAACGTTAGCGGCGGGGCTGCCGGGACAGGTCCGCATTATCCTGGTGTCCGGCGTGCGGTTTCCACGGTAGCCTGGCCGGCGGCCGATCTTCTATTCGAAACTTAAATGGCGGTCTCTCGCCCTATACTCACACAATGCCGTAAAACGCTGCAGCGTTTTCATCTGGCTGTACGGTTTTTTCCGTTGTCGAATTTTTAGATCTATTGCGTGTTGAGCTGAAGCGAACCGGGAATACTGTCGGGCCGGGTCTCGATTTTCTGCCGGGGGCCGCCTTGCGGAGGCAGGTTTTCGTTGAACTCGAATATCTGCCTCAGAATACCGGGCGCAACGAGCGAAACCGGGTTCACAAGCACATCCGGCTTGGAGGTATTGCCGCGAACGGCAAATGTGATGCTGAATACGCCCTCGCCATTGCGGCCGACCAGAAGATCGCTGATGATTGGCACAGAGCCTAAGGCCCCGTTGATCCCGTAAAGCGGGACATAGGCGCCGGTCAAATTGATGTTTTCGCTAGCGAAATCAATCGACCCACGCATGGTTACGCCAAGGACGGGGCCATTGATCAGCGCATCCCTGACCTCAAAACGGCCATTGCCGACCGAAAAGGGCACCTGCATGCGATCAAATTGCAGAAGCGGCTGATTTTGCGAATTCGTTGCCTGCGCCTGCGAACTCGAAAGCACTTCCGCAACAATCTGGTCCCTGACGATCACGAAATCCTGCGCAAAAAGGCTGCCGGTTCGCTGATTGTTGCGCCCCTCATCCAGATTCACGTTCAACGTCGCTGCGCCGCCTCGCGCGGAAGGATAGAAGCCAACCAGCCGGAAAGCCGCCCCCGCATCCGTGGCCTGCGCAATCAGCCGGCGAGCCTGGCCGGCCCGCTGTTCGACCTTGGCGGCAAATGGCCGATTGCCGTTCAACCTGCCACTCACATCCAGAGCGGCGAGCGTATTGTTGCGTCGGCTGGCCGTCAGTTTGACCGTATCGAGCGTCGTGTCGAAGAAACCGATCACGCGATCGATTTCGGCATCCACATCAAGGCCGGGAGTAACGCCGGGCGGTCTGGCGCGCGGCGCCTGAACCTTGCCAGCGGAAAGCAATGAGCGAAACATGGTGCGGCCGTCAAAGCTTTTGCCGCGCAGGAAAATCTTCCAGACCTCGTTCGACAACTCGCCCCGCATCCGCACCTGTGTCTGCGGACCGAGGGAGACCAACGGCAAGTTAAAGGCAACGGGCTTTTTATCTTCATTGAGACGTATTGCGCCCCGAACGCTGAAATCGTCACCGACAAGACTGATGTCTCTCAATTCTCTCCCGCCGTCATCGGCTGGTTCGACTTTGAGATTCATGGCTGCGGCGGCTCCGACAGGCTTGCTCCATCCCAAAGAGCTGACCTTCAGTTCAGCGTCTTTCAGGTTGAGGCGAATATCCAGAGAGGGCTCGGCATTCTCGCGAAAATTCACCGCCACCTCTGTCGCAATCGGGCCGCTGAGCATGTCGTTGGCTTCCAGCCCAAGCTCCTGCCGCGCCTTCGCATCCAGCACCGTGCGGAGTTTCAGCGGCGATTGATGCTGGAGGGGCGCATTGAACTGATATCGCCAAGCCGCTAGGATAGGCATGCCATTGACGCTCAATTCGCCTTCCGCTTCAAACCCGTCCGAGGTCACATCAAATGCAACGGTTCCGCCATGCACTCCGAACCCGCCGCCCAAATTGGTCGCGCGAACGTTGTCCAGAACCGTTCTGCCATTCATTTTTATATGCTCGAACTTCAGGTCCTTCACCATCGTCAGCGATAGGCTGAAAGAGCTTGAAGCTTTGGCGTCTATCTCCGGCAGCGGCATGTCAAGCTTGCTGATATAGCCAAGCTTGGGATGATCCAGAAGGCTGAGGACTGCGCCGGCGCTGCTTTCGCTCTTGAAGTGGATCTCGCCTTCAGGAATGAATGGCCGCAAATCGCCGATAATGAACTGGCCGTCGCTGAGATAGAGCGTCTCACCCGACGGCGCGATGACCTCGGCCTTTGGCGCGTCAAAGAAAAACCTTTGTCCGGCGACGCGCACATTGGCCTGTTCAATCTGCATGGGCGGCATTTCGCTCATGTAATGCATCCGGACATCGCGCAGGTCGAGCTGGAAATCGACAGTTTCAGCCGGGAGCGACGCGCCCGATTCCAGATT
>JAHQVI010000252.1 GCA_019634405.1 Hyphomicrobiales bacterium | reverse complement strand
ATTCAGATTATAGCCGACCAGCGGCAGGTAATGGACGATTGCAGAACTGTCACCGAACAGGAGGTTGTAGAACCGCGAGTTGGACGCAGCCGATATGACGCCGTGCAGGAAGTAATGCACGCCAAACAGCCGGTAGGTTTTGCCTTCCTCAATGAAGCGGGCGAAGATCCGGGGGATCACGATGACGCTGATCAGACCGAGCGGAAGCGAGATTGCCAGCAGGATCAGGGACAGCGGAACCATGACTTCGAGCGATGTCAGCAGGCCGGGCACCGGAGCGTCCGTGACGATACCCTCCAAACCGGCGAGACCGGCCGCCCACGGAAACAGCGCGTATAGCAGGCCGACGCCGACCGGTGCGAAGATCGCCACGCTGATTGCAAGCGGAACCAGCGTGTAGGCCCAGCGGCGGAATTCGCCACAGCCCATTGGCTCGACCGTGTTGTAATTGGCTGCCGTTTCGATGGCCGGTGAACCGTGATAGGTCTTGCCTTCGGGCACAAGCTGTCCGGCATGCAGCGAGGAAGCATGGCCAAGCTGTGTGTTGTCTTCCATCACCGTATGCGTATCAATCACGGAGGCTTCGCCGACAAAAGCATTGTCGCCAATGCTTACCGGACCTGTGTAGATGACATTGCCCTGAGCCTTGTAGCCGGTGATGATCGAATCGCGGCGCAGAACGGCGTTACTGCCGATTGTGAGCATGTCGGTGCACACCGGAACCGCGCCGGATGTGATGACTGTTCCCTTGCCGATCTTCGCACCAAGCATGCGCAGATAGAGATTGAAGAGCGGCGTTCCGCGGAAAGCCGCCAGAGGTGCGCTCTGGATCAGGCTCTTGACGACCCAGAAGCGGAAGTAATTCAGGCTCCAAATCGGAATGCTTTCCTCTTTCCAGCGACCAATCAGCAGCCATTTCGCGGCGACCGGGATCGCGCTGAAAAGCGCAAACATGAAGACGATATAGGCCGTGACGCGCAGATAGAGTTCGCTGGTGTCATTTGCGACCGGATAGGTCCACTGGAAACCCTGAACCAGCAGCCACAGGCCGAACGCGCCATATCCGGCAAAGAACAACATTTGCAATACGCCGCAGCCTAAATATTGCAGGTCGGACGGGATGTGCGTGATCCCGGGGGCGCGGACCGGCTTGATCTCGACATCCGCTTTTTGCGTGGACGCGCTCAGATGTGCGGATAGCTTGCGGACCGACGGGTTCAGATAAACATCGCGCATCGAGACATCCGCAAGATTGAGGCGACGGCGCAACGCCGTGCACAGACGCGCCATCAGCAGTGAATGGCCGCCCAGATCCTGGAAGAAGTGATCGTCGATGGATGCGCGCTCGATATTGAGAACGATGCAAAGCTCCTCGGCGACGGCTTCCTCGATCTCGTTGGTCGGCGCTTCGTAATTGGACGAGACGACCGTGAAACGCGGCCCCCTGGGCGCAGGCAGCTTCTTGCGGTCGGCCTTGTCATTGACCGTCATCGGAATGACCGGGAGCTGTTCCAGATAGGACGGAACCATGTAAGCAGGGACGCGCGAGCGCAGCAGCTCGCCGATTTCCTGCTGGCACAGCTCATTGACGCCCTTGGTCAGCGAGACATAGGCAACGAGTTCCTTCGTGCCTGGCTCGCTTTCCCAGACATCGACGACGGCCTGCGCAATGTCCGGCGACTCCAGCAACACGGATTCAATTTCCGTCAGTTCGATGCGGTAGCCGCGCAGCTTGACCTGCGTATCGATCCGGCCGAGAAATTCGACTTCGCCGTCGGCGTTGATGCGGCCCAGATCGCCTGTGCGGTAGATGCAGCCTGACGGATTATTCGGGATGTTCAGGAAATCGGGGATAAATTTCTTCGCGGTCAGATCATCGCGATTGAGATAACCGGCGGCAAGGCCGATGCCGGCAATCGCGATTTCGCCCGTCTCGCCATCCGCGAGTTCGCGCGGTTCATGCTCATCGAGCACCACAATCGTGTAGGTTGGCAGCGGACCGCCGATTGTTACCGGCTTTTCCGGATACAGCTCGGTCAGTGTGGCGGTAACGGTCGCCTCGGTCGGGCCATATGCATTGAGGATGACTCTGCCTGGCTGATGCCAGCGCGAAACCAGGCCGTGCGGGCAGGCTTCGCCGGAAACGAGCAGGATACGCAGGTCGGGCAGGTCGCGCTCGATCGTGGCCAGCAGGGTCGGAACGCAGGCAAGCACCGTGACGCGGCGGTCGCTGAGATAGTCGGCCAGATCCTCGCCGACAAGGCTGGCGCCGGGTTTCCCCGGAATGAGCGTCGCGCCGGCAAGCAGCGGCACCCACAGCTCCTCAACGGAAAAATCGAAAGCGATCGTCATGCCCTGATAGACGCGATCATGGGCCTCGATGCCGTAGGTCTCGGCGGCGACGCGCACGAAATTGCAGATGCTGGCATGTTCGATGATAACGCCTTTCGGCTTGCCGGTCGTGCCGGATGTATAGATCAGATAAGCAAGCTGATCGTCTGACGCCCCCTTTTCGATCTCGCTGAGCCGCGCCGCGTCAAAGCTTGCAATGTCCTTGCTGGCTTCATCGATATAGAGCGTTTCGATAGTGAACTCTTCGAGTTTGGCGTTAAAACGCGCCAGTGACAAGATCGCCTTGACTTCGGCGTCCTCCAGGATGAATTCGATACGCTCATTCGGGAAGCCGCAATCGAGTGGAACATAGGCCGCGTTGATCTTCAGGACTGCAAGCAGGGCGACGTAGGTGTCCGGGGTTTTGTCGAAGAGGAGGCCGACGCGATCACCCGCTTTCAGGCCTTTCGACTTGAGAAAGCGCGCGAGCTGGTTGGCCCGATTGTCCAGCTCACGGAATGTCAGTGTACAATCATCTGCGATAACAGCCAGGTGGCTCTGATCTCCGGCCGCATCGAAGGCGTCGCACCGCGCTTCAAACAGATGATCCAGCCTTTCGCCTTCGCTCCAGCGGATCTCGTTACTCGTGTTCCCTTTGATAAGCATTTTGGTTCTCCAACCGATTTTTGTAGCTTCGGGCCGAAGACGCACCGGGGGCGTGGCTGCTCAAGGCGCGTTTTCGGCGTCAGTTTTCTCGGGTCTTGTTGCGGGCTGCCGCCCGTTTGTCCGATTGCTGAAAAGGTGACTGCTCGATCCGGTTCGGGAGAGTGTCCGCCTTTTCTGTATTATGACTTTACAGAGATCGGAGGGCTCTTTGCGTGACCGGCGTCACAACTTGTTTTTTTCCAGAATATTGTATTTAACCATTTGTTTTATATGTAAAAATATTCGGGCGTCAGTTCGCCGAAGCGCGGTTGCGCACAGGCAGGAACGGAATCTGGTCCAGGCAGGGACGCGCCTTTGACGCGGGCAGTCTGCCATGCAGCAGAGCTGCGATTTCCTGCAGTGAAAGCTCCGGGCTGTGTTCCGTCGACGGGGCTGCCGGGTTTGGCGTTGCCGTTGTGTTTGTTTCGCTCATGATCATCGTTTTACTCCAGCTCAAATTTTGGGCCGGGACGCCTTCGGCAGATGAATTTGTCCCGGCTATTATTGGTCGTTGCGTCTGCGTTTCCGGTTCAGGCCGCGCTTTCCACAAGCTCCTCGTCCTTAACACCGGCCCGGCCGGAAAATTCGTCGGCGATTGCCTGTTCGAACAAATCCAGCCCTTCGGCAAGTTCGTCGAAGGTGATGGTCAGCGGCGGCATGCATTTGACGACTTCGTCATGGGGTCCGCAACGCTCGATGATCAGGCCATATTGATACGCCCTGGCCGCGATCGACTTGGCCCGCGCCGCACTGGCGAATTTCAACCCACGCATCAGGCCACGGCCTTTGACGTCGACGACAGGCCCCTCGAAACGATCGGCCATTGCGGAAAGCCGGGCTGCAAGAAACGCCGATTTGCGCTGGACCTCTTCGCTGAACTCTGACGTCGTCCAATATTCGAGAAGCATCGCCGTCGCCGTGACGAAGGCGTGGTTATTGCCGCGGAACGTGCCATTATGTTCGCCCGGCTCCCATTGATCGCATTCACGCTTTGCAAGCACGATGGAGAAAGGCAGGCCATAGCCTGAAAGGGACTTGGACAGCGTAACGATGTCCGGCTTGATCTGTGCCGCTTCGAAGCTGAAGAAGGGTCCCGTGCGTCCGCAGCCTGCCTGAATATCATCGACGATCAGCAGGATTTTCCGGCGCTTGCAGAAGGCTTCCAATCGGCGCAGCCAGTACCAGTTGGCGGCGTTCAGTCCGCCTTCGCCCTGGACCGTCTCGATAATCACGGCTGCGGGCAGGTCCATGCCGCCCGATGGATCGTCGATCTGTCGTTCGAGCATATCGATCGTGTCGACGTCAGCGCCGTAATAGCCGTCAAACGGAACGCATACGGTATTTTCAAGCGAGACGCCGGCGGCTCCGCGCAGGGTCTTGTTCGATGTGACCGACAGCGAACCGAGCGAAACGCCGTGGAAGCTGTTGGTGAAGTGAACGATCGTCTTCCGGCCGGTGACTTTGCGCGCCAGCTTGAGCGCGGCTTCGACCGCATTGGTTCCGGTCGGGCCGGTGAACTGGGCGACGTAGTCAAGACCGCGCGGCTTGAGAATGATCTCGTTGAGCGCCGCCAGGAACCTGGCCTTGGCCTCCGTATGCAGATCGAGGCTGTGCGTGACGCCGTCGCTGGCAATGTATTCGATCAGCGCATGTTTCATGACCGGGTTGTTGTGGCCGTAATTCAGCGAGCCTGCACCGGCAAGAAAGTCGAGATAGCGGCGGCCGTGTTCGTCCCAGACTTCCGCGCCTTTCGAGACCGTGAAAATGGCGGGCATGGAACGCGCATAGCTTTGTACGTTGGATTCGCATTCGGCGAAGATGCTGGTTCCGATGGTCTGGATTGAGATCGATTTGGAAAGAATATTTGTTGTCATAGCTCATCTCCCTGTGGGGCAATTGTCTGGTTGATCGTCTAGTTGTTTGTGTTTGCGTTTCCGCCCTGCACGATTACGAGCGAGGGCTGCGCCAGCTGAAATTCATGCTTGATGAAGCGGGCCGCGGATCTGTAGTCGCGGAACACCCCGCCGCGAAGATCGTCCTGATCGCGGACCTTCCAAAGGCCGCCCGGCGTTTTCTCAAGATGAACCCGGTTGGCTTGCTGCCCCGAGCGTTCGGCATTGTTGCCCGGTTGTGATCTGTAGCCGTTCCGCATCGGCGTGCGGTGGCCATCCCGTTCTGTGGAAATTGCGTTGCTCATGATCATTTGCTCCAAAATCAGCTGCTTGGCCCGGGATGTGTTGGTGCTATGGTCGCGGTTTGTTGTTGCGTACCACTGCTATTTGTCGAGCCGGCCTTACTTGTGGTTCAATTCGATCCACCCATTTATTCGTTGCTCAGACGAACGTGGATCGCGATGGTTCGAATTCATGCTTGGCGAAGCGCGCCGCAGATCTGTAATCACGGAACACTCCGCCGCGTAGATTTCTTCGATTACAAACCTTCCACATTCCGCTCGGTGTCTGCTCGATGCGGACTGCTGAATTAGCTGCACATGGCTGAGTTGAAGTATCACTCCAGGCATGTGTTCTGTCTGGCTGTGATGATCGCTTGTGCTGTTGTTGTGACCCGAACATTTTTGAATTCCCCATATGTGTTCTCGGCATAGTCAGACCCTACCGGAGGTGGAGGAAGCGAGGCGTGATGGCCGTCACAAAATGGCGGTTTGCGGGCAGGCTGGCTTTGAGCGGCGATGGGATGGTAATTAATCAGCATAAAGATAATAGATTGAAATTTTTATAAACTATTGATATAACTAATTTAAATTTCGTTTCGTGAGAATGGAGTAGCTGATGCTACACGCCTTTCCAAGGCGCGCGGAATAATCAAAATAAGGCCAAATCTGGGCGCGTGATGCAAGTTGCCGGGCTGCTCGACCGGTGGCAAGCTAGGCAACGGAGTGAGAGGTCATGGAGGAAATACGATGTTGCAGGCATGCTTGAACGGAGGCTTGCCGAAGGCCGCGCACCCGATGCTTCCCGTCTCTCCTGAGGAACTTGCAAGAGACGCCCTTGCGGTCAGCAAGGCAGGCGCGGACGAACTGCATATTCATGTGCGTTCGACTGAGGGTGCTGAAACGCTGGCCCCGGAAGCGGTTGCAAATGCGCTGACCGCGATCCGTCACGCCGTGCCCGGCATGCCTGTCGGTATAAGCAGCGGGGCATGGATTGCGCCTGGTGGCGTCAAGCGTCATGCGCATATTAAGGGCTGGACGGTCCGGCCCGACTACGCCTCGGTCAATGTCAGCGAGGACGACGCGCCCGAGATCATCCAGATGCTGATCGCTGATGGGGTGGGCGTGGAGGCCGGACTATGGAACGCCAAGGATGCACAACGCTTTGTTGCCGAAATCAGCCCGGATGATTGCCTCCGCGTACTGGTCGAAATGAACGGTATGGGGGCGGACGATGCTCTCGCTGAAGCTGCCAAGGTCTTCGAAATTTTGGCGGAAGCGGGCTGCACGCTTCCCTCGCTGCTGCATGGCGAAGGCGACAGTTGCTGGCCCTGCGTCAAGGAGTCATGGCGACGGGGGATCATGACGCGCGTGGGCTTTGAGGACGTCCGTCATCTGCCGGACGGACGTCTTGCGCCTGACAATGCAAGTCTCGTTGGTGCGGCGCTTGCAATTCGGTAGGCATTTGAAAGAACAGGCCTATGGCGGGCAGGAGAGCCTATGATGAAGGTTTCGATCCGCTCCGTGACACCATCCGACATTCCGCAAATGGCGGAACTGTTGCTGGCAGAGGCGGAACGCAGGCGTTCGGTTGCCCCCTCGATTTGGGCGGTGACCGACAATGCTCGTGAAATGACGGTAGCGGCCGTAGAGCAAGCTTTTACGAGCGCTGAACCCTCACCTCGTCAGATCTGGCTTGTCGCAGAATTCGCCGGGCGGGCTGTCGGTGTCGCTCATTCCATGCTGCTCCCGGTTCCGCCGATTTATACTGCTGAATACGGTGAGCCGGGGCTTGTATTGGACGACAGCTTTACGACGGCGGACGCGCCTCCCGAGACGGTTGAGGCTCTCTTAAGCGCCGTTGAAACGGCTCTTTACGACGCTGGCGCAAAGCTTCTGGTTGCCTCATGCCTGACAGGGTCACCTTTGAAACCGGTCTATGACCGCCGTGGTTATGAAGCCGTCACGTTATATATGGGAAAGTCGAAATTTGACGCACATAGCCTGCCCGCTCGCGCAAGATCTGCTACGCCTGAAGATGTGCCAGCTATCGTTGCCGCGAGCGCGCATCATAGGTGCAATCTCGCACGGCTTGATCCGTTCTGGGTCATTCACCCCGATGCCGATGCCCGCTTTTGCAGATGGATGCAGCGCAGTCTCACCTTAACCGATCGGGATATGTTTGTTTCCGGACCGTCGGGCGAGTTGGAAGGCTATGCGATCGCACAGCCCATAGCACGGCTGCTTGTTCCGCCAGCGCATGACATCGAAAAGATTGGTGTGCTCGATGACTACGACCACGAGGATTTTGCCGATACCGGCAAAGTTGGCAATGATGGGGTGGGGGCAAGGGATTTGCTGGCTGCGGCTGAGAGGGCGTTTGCTGAGCGGAATTACACCTCCGCGCTGGTTGTCTGTCCGGCAGCTTGGCGTTCCAAGATTTCAATTCTGCAAGATGCCGGGTACCAAACTGCCAAAATATGGATGGTGAAGCGGTAATCTATGCGGATAGGCGATTGCTCTCACCCGGTCCATTGCCAGCGCCGGGTGAGAGCCGGTTGTTTTACTTCGGCAGGCTGCCCTCGATACCTTCGACGTAGAAGTTCATACCGAGCAGAACTTCATCGGAAATGACTTCGCCATCAGCAAGGAACTGCGTACCGTCCTGCTTGTTAAGCGGGCCGGTGAACGGGTGGAACTCGCCGGATTTGATTTTCTCTTCCATTTCTTTGGCAAGCGCGATGACATCCTCCGGGAGCTTGTCGCTGTAAGGCGCCATTTTAAGCATGCCATTGGCCAGACCGCCCCAGATGTCGGAGGTCTCCCATGTGCCGTCGATGACGGCCTTGACGCGCTCGACATAATAGGGTGCCCAATCGTCAATCAGCGAGGTGAGCTGAGCATTCGGGCCGAAAGTCTTCATGTCCGATGCCTGGCCGATCGCGTAGATGCCTTCCTGCTCTGCGAGTTGGATTGCAGCAGGCGAGTCCGTGTGCTGCATGAGAATGTCCGAGCCTTGATCGACAAGGGCTTTGGCGGCGTCGGCTTCCTTGCCCGGATCGAACCATGTGCTGACCCAGATAACTTTGATCTTGATGTCCGGATTGACCGATTTCGCGCCAAGATAGGTTGCATTGATGCCCATGACGACTTCCGGGATCGGGAAGGAGGCAATATAGCCGATCGTATTGGTCTTGGTCATCTTGCCGGCGATCTGACCGACAATGTAACGGCCCTGATAGAAGCGCGTATTGTAAATCGAGACGTTGTCGGCCTTCTTGAAACCGGTCGCATGTTCGAATTTCACATCAGGGAAGCGCTTGGCGACCTTGATTGTCGGGTTCATGAAGCCGAAGGAGGTCGTAAAGATAATGTCATTGCCCTGCTGCGCGAGCTGCTGGATAACGCGCTCTGCGTCCGGGCCTTCCGAGACGTTTTCAACATAGGTGGTTTCAACTTTGTCACCGAATTCAGCCTCGACGGCTTCCAGTCCCTTATGATGCTGGTAGGTCCAACCATGGTCGCCGATTGGACCGACATAGACGAAACCAACTTTTGTCTTGTCCTGTGCCACCGCGCCTGCGGCTCCGAGCATTGCGGCAAACACCGCGATGCCGGCAGCCTTCAAAGATTTTGAGATTGTCATAAGACCTCCTGCTTTCTTCATGTTTTGGGAGCATTTTCAGTCCCTAGGTTGACGCAAAAAATGTCTTTCCAAGATTGGCCGGGGCATTGAGCCGCGCCTTGGCTTTATCGTAAGAAATCAGCACAAGGACGATGATCGTCGCCAGATAAGGGAGCATGGCAAGAATCTGCGGCTCGACCTGAAGACCAAGCGCCTGGCTGTGAAGCTGGATGATGGTGATGCCGCCGAACAGATAAGCGCCGAGCAGCGAGCGCCATGGCCGCCAGGCCGCAAAAACCACCAGTGCAAGCGCGATCCAGCCGCGCCCGGCAGTCATGTTCTCCACCCAAAGCGGTGTCTGCACGATGGAAAGATAAGCCCCGCCAAGTCCGGCGCAGGCTCCGCCGAACAGCAGCGTGGCGTAGCGATAGGCGACGACCGGATAGCCGATGGCGTGCGCGGCATCGTGATTTTCGCCAATGGCACGGATGATCAGGCCGGTCCGCGTGCGCGTCAGGACCCAGGCAACGCCGGCAACCAGCGCGAAGGAAAGATAGACCAGCCCGTCCTGTCCGAAGATCAGCGGTCCGATAATTGGCAGGTCGGTCAGGCCGGGGATGTTGAGTTTGGGAAAGTCCGGCGCGGATTTACCGGAATAGGACTGGCCGATCAAAGCGGCAAGCCCTAGTCCAAACAACGTCAGCGCGAGGCCCGTTGCGACCTGATTGGCCAGCAAGGTTTGGGTCAACACGGCAAAGAGCAGCGCAACCGCCGCCCCGGCGATGATGGCCGCGAGGATGCCGACCATGAAGCTGCCCGTCTCGATGGTCCCGGCGAAACCGGCTATCGCGCCAATGATCATCATGCCCTCGACGCCGAGATTGAGTACGCCCGACTTCTCGACCACAAGCTCGCCGATCGAAGCGAAGACCAGAGGCGTTGCTGCAACGATGATGCCGAGCACGATATTGACGATGAGATCCATTGCGCGTTCCTTACTCGGCGGGCTGTTGCAATGCGGTTTTGGCGGGGCGGCGGCCGGACGCAATCCAGCTTACGCGGTAATTGACGAGAATATCGGTCGCCAGCAGGAAGAACAGCAGCATGCCCTGAAAGACCTGCACCGTGGCGCTTGGCAAGCTCATGGAGATCTGCGCCGCCTCGCCCCCAATATAAGTCAGTGCGAGGAGAAGGCCGCCCGCGAGGATGCCGAGCGGATGCAGGCGTCCGAGAAAGGCGACGATGATTGCCGTAAAGCCATAGCCGACGGGGAGGGCAGGAACGAGTTGGCCAACCGGGCCGGTTGCCTCGAAGATCCCCGCCAACCCAGCCAGCGCGCCGGATATCATGAAACAAAACCAGACAATCCGCGGGCTGGAGAAACCGGCAAAGCGGGCCGCGCGCGGGGCCTGGCCAACAACCTTGATCTGGAAGCCGATCATGTGCGAGCGCAGTAAAATCCATGCCACGATCACGGCGATGATGGCGACCAGGAAACCGACATGCGCGCGCGTGCCTGCAACGAGCGCGGGCAGGGTCGCCGCGTCGTGGAACAGGCGGCTTTCGGGGAAGTTGAACCCGTCGGGATCGCGCAGCGGTCCGTGAACCAGCATGCCGAGCAGCAGTGTGGCGACATAAACCAGCATCAGGCTGACGAGGATTTCATTGGTGTTGAGGCGCGTGCGCAGGAAGGCCGGGATTGCCGCCCACGCCATGCCGCCCAGCGCTCCGGCAAGGCAGACAAGCGGCAGCACCCATAGCCCTTCGACTTCGTAAAGCGCCAGCGCCATTGCGCCCCCTGCCAGCGCGCCCATGGTGAACTGGCCTTCCGCGCCGATATTCCAGACGCCCGCCCGGAAGCCGACAGCGAGGCCGATCGCAATCAGGATCAGCGGCGTAGCTTTGACCAGCAATTCGGTGATCGTATAAAGCGATGTCAGAGGGCTGATGAAAATCAGATAGGTCGCCGTCGCCGGGTTCTTGTCAAGGAGGCTGAAGAGGATGAAGCCCGCCACGATCGTGAACAATACCGCGAGAAAGGGCGTTGCGTAGAGCATGACGCGCGATGGCTCCTTGCGCGGCTCGATCTTAAGCATGGGCCGCGCTCCTTTCTGCCTGCCCGCCCATATTGACGCCGATCTGCTCGATAGTAAGATTGGCGACCGGCTCGGCCTCTGTCAGACGGCCATCGGCGATGACGGCAATCCGATCACAGATCGTCATCAGTTCATCCAGATCCTGGGAGATAATCAGAATGGCTGCGCCTTCCTTGGCGAGTTGCATGATCGCCTGATGGATTGCTGCGGCGGCTCCGGCATCGACGCCCCATGTCGGCTGCGAGGCGATGAAGACGGTCGGCGCTTGCAGAATTTCGCGGCCCATGATGAATTTCTGCAGATTACCGCCGGAGAGACTGCGCGCGGCGTGGTCGAGACCGACGATCTTGACCTTGAATTCCTCGACGACCTCGCGCGACAGATTTTCCGCTTCCCGAAAATTGATGAAGCCGGAGCGGGCGAGATTCTTGCGGATGCGCGCGGACAACACGGCATTTTCGATCAGCGACATGTTCGGTACGGCGGCGTGGCCCAGCCTCTCCTCGGGGGCAAAACACATGCCGAGACCGCGGCGTTCATCCGGCCCCATCCGGCCAATCGGTTTTCCGTCAAGTTGCAATGTCTCATGATCGCCAAGCGTGTGCTCACCGATCAGCGCCGCCATCAGCTCTTCCTGTCCATTACCCGCAACGCCAGCGATGCCGACAATCTCACCCGCCTTGATATCAAGCGATATGTCCTTCAGATCGATGCCGAATTGCTGCTGGCTGGGCAGGCTCAGCCTATTAACCCACAGCCGCACATCGCCAATAGAGCTGCTCTCGCGTCTTGCGGGCATCAGAATCGCACCGATCATCATCTCGGCAAGGCTCTTGGCGGTTTCCTCCGCAGGCGTACAGGTTGCCACCACCTTGCCGCCGCGCAGGATTGTCGCCGTGTGGCATAGCGCGCGGATCTCCTCCAGCTTGTGCGAAATATAAAGGATCGAGCAGCCTTCCTCGGCGAGGCGGCGCAGCGTCGCGAACAGGACGTCGACCTCCTGCGGCGTCAGTACCGAAGTGGGTTCGTCCATGATGATCAGACGCGGGTTCTGTAGCAGACATCGGACGATCTCGACGCGTTGCCGCTGTCCGACGGAGAGATCCCCGATCATCCGGTCCGGATCGAGCTTCAGCCCATAATAGTCGGAGACCTCGATAATTCGTTGGCGGAGATCGCCCTTCGCCAGTTCGGGATTGACGCCCAGCTCGATATTTTCCTTCACCGTCAGGGCTTCGAACAGCGAGAAATGCTGAAAAACCATGCCGATACCATGCGCGCGGGCATCGGAGGGCCTGGCGGGCGCAAAAGTTTCGCCATGGAGATGCATCGCGCCGCTATCAGGCCGCAACACGCCGTAAATCATCTTGACCAGGGTGGATTTGCCCGCGCCATTTTCGCCAAGCAGCGCATGGATTTCTCCATGCCCGACGCGGAACGAAACGTCGTCATTGGCCTTGACGCCGGGAAAGGTTTTGGTCAGCCCTTCCAGTTCAAGCAGATATGCGTCGTCCGGCTTCGTCACGCCCGCCCTCCCCAATGTCGATGCCTGCTCCGCGCTCATGTTCAAGCCGCTCGATGAGTTGCGCCGCGACAGAAATGGCGATGGTCGCGGGGTCCTTGCCCCTCAAATTGCCGATGCCGATCGGGCATGTCAGCCGGTCAATGGCTGCCTTGGTGACGCCGCCTTCGCGCAGCCGCCTGATAAAGCGCGCGCGTTTCGAGGCCGAGCCGATCAGGCCGAAAAAGCCGAAATCGGGTTTGGACAGCAGCGCGCGGCAAATGGCGAGATCCAGCGCATGTGAATAGGTCAGCACGAGATGATACGCGCCCTGCGGAGCCATGCTGGCGATTGCGGCGGGATCGGACGTGATGATTGGCTGGACGCCGTCGGAAATGCGCGGCGGGAAGCGGTCAGCCTGAACATCGGTCCAGCGTACCGCAAAAGGAAGATCTTGCAGCGTTCGGACGATCGCCCGCCCGACATGACCTGCGCCATAGATGTAAAGCGGCTTGGCGGCGGTCTGCATGGGTTCGATGAACCATGCGCTCTGCCCTTTTCGCGCCGGGAGAAACGCCGCCTTGCGATTGCGCGCGCCGCTCAGCATGTCTCTTGCTATGCGGGCGACATGCAGAGGCAAGTCGTCAATCTCCCGCCGCGCCGAAAGGATTCGTACCGGCTCGCCGTCGGTTGCCGGCCGAAGAATGAGCGATGCATCCTCCAATGCAGGGATGTCTGCACGTTCATGATCCGTGAACAGCTCAAAAAGCACGCGCACCGATCCGCCGCAGCACTGGCCGAGCGACGGTCCCAGGGGCCAGACCCGCATATCGCGCTGCCAGGGGGTCTGGCTGCCTTTTTCCGCATCCGGGAGCATTGTCCGCGCATGGGCGATAGCCTCGAATTCAAGCTGTCCGCCGCCGATTGTTCCCACAGTTGACTTTTCTCCGATCAGCATGGCCGCGCCCGCCTCACGCGGCGTCGATCCCTCTATGCTGGCCACGACAATGCGGATAACCGGTCCGGGGCGTTTCAGGGCTTCTGCAATGCCGAAATAATCCGTCATAAGACGTTCCCCTTCTTGCGGAGGCGTTCGACCGCGAAAAGAATGCGCTCGGGCGTAGCGGGCGCGTCAAGGGCCGGGTAATCGCTCGTTCCGCCCGCATTCGCGACTGCGTCGGACAGCGCCATCAGGGCCGAGATCCCGAGCATCAGCGGCGGTTCGCCGACGGCTTTTGACCGGTAGATGGTTTGCTCGACATTTTCGCCGCCTTCGAACAATTTTACGCGCATGTCAGGCGCACGGTCGGAGCAGGCCGGGATCTTGTAGGTTGACGGCGCATGTGTCGTCAGCCGCCCGGCTTCGCTCCAGACGAGTTCCTCGGTGGTCAGCCATCCGGCCCCCTGAACAAAGCCACCTTCAATCTGGCCAAGATCGATCGCCGGGTTCAGCGATTTGCCAACATCATGGAGAATATCGACGCGCAACAACCGGTTCTCGCCGGTCAGCGTGTCGATGATGCATTCGGTGACGGCTGCGCCATAGGCGAAATAATAAAAAGGACGTCCGCGGCCTTCTGCCTTGTCCCAACTGATCTTTGGCGTGGCGTAAAAGCCAGTTGCGGAAAGCGGGATGCGCGCCATATAGGCCTGCTGAATTGCGGCCTCGAATGACAGCTCGCTTTCGCCTATGCGAATGCGGCCGGGCAGGAACTCGACCTGATCCGGGTTGGTCTGATAGCGCTGCGCGAAAAACTCCGCAATGCGTCCTTTGATTTTGCGTGCCGCATGTTGGGCGGCCATACCGTTCAGATCCGACCCGGACGACGCCGCCGTCGCTGAGGTGTTTGGCACCTTGCCGGTCGTCGTCGCGGTAATCTTTACCTTGGCGATATCGACCTGAAATTCCTCGGCAACGACCTGCGCAACCTTGGTGAACAGGCCCTGACCCATTTCCGTGCCACCATGATTGAGCTGGATTGAACCATCCGTGTACACATTTATTAGCGCACCGGCCTGATTGAGGAAGGTCTTGGTGAAGGAAATGCCGAATTTGACCGGGGTCAGCGCGATGCCGCGTTTCAGGACCGGGCTGGCGTCATTCCAGGCGCGGATATTTTCACGGCGGCGTTGATAGGCGGCGCTTTCGGCAAGCTCAGCAACGATATCCTGGATGATGCAATCTTCGACCGCCATGCTGTAAGGCGTCAGCCGCCGCTCCGCCCCCGGTGACGATTTATGCGCATAGAAATTGGTGCGGCGGACTTCCAGCGGGTCCTTCCCCAGCTCATGCGCGATATTGTCGATGACGCGCTCAATGCCGACCATGCCTTGCGGGCCGCCAAACCCACGAAAAGCCGTGTTGGACTGGGTATTGGTCTTGCAGCGGTAGGAGGTAATACGAACATTCGGCAAGTAGTAGCAATTATCGGAATGGAACATGGCCCGATCGGCAATCGGTTCGGACAGATCCCAGGACATGCCGCAGCGCAACGCCTGCTCGAACGCAATGCCGAGAATGCGTCCATCGCTGTCGAACCCCGCTTGATAGTCGATCCGGAAATCATGGCGCTTACCGGTAATCGTCATGTCGTCGTCGCGATCATAGACGCATTTCGCCGGTCTGCCCGTGAGCTTTGCAACGAGCGCTGCGGCGCAGGCGAGCAGATTGCCCTGGCTTTCCTTGCCGCCGAAACCGCCGCCCATGCGCCGCACTTCGACAGTCACGGCATGATTGTCGATGCCGAGGACATGGGCGATCTTGTGCTGGATCTCGCTTGGATGCTGGGTCGATGAATGGACGGTAACGTCCTCATCCTCGCCCGGCACGGCCATTGCGGCCTGGCTTTCGAGATAGAAATGCTCTTGTCCGCCAATATTTATACGTCCACTGATTATATGCGGTGCGGCCTCGATCGCGCCCGCAGGGTCGCCCCGCTCCATAATATAAGGTTTTTCAAGGAACGACTGCGCGTCCATCGCTTCGTCAATGGTCAGAATTGCGGGACGCTCGTCATAGCTGATTTCGGCGAGGGCAGCCGCCCGCCTTGCCTGTTCACGCGTTTCCGCGGCGACGGCAAAGAGCGACTGCCCCCAATATTCGATCAACCCTTCGGCGAACAACGGATCATCGCCGGCGACCGGGCTGACATCATTTGCACCCGGAATATCCCCGGCCGTAAGAACGGCGGCCACGCCCGGCGCGTTGCGCACCCGGCTCAGATCCATCGCCGCAATTTTCGCGTGAGCCTTGCGGGCATAGCCGATCTGAATGTGCAGAAGGCCCGGTGGCTCCGGCATGTCGTCAACATAGATGGCCTCGCCGCTGACATGCTTTGGTCCGCTGTCATGACGGCGGAATGCGCCGACGCCACCGTCAATCGCGGTCTTTGCTGCTGGCGGGGGATTATTCAGCGGAGCGCTCATGGCAGAACCGCCCCGCGCCCGACAAGGCGCGTCTGCGCAAGTGGGAGTTGCGTTTCCCGGTAATATTTGCGCAGCAGATTTTTCGCAGTCAGCATACGGTAACCGGCGGAACCGCGCATATCGGTCAGTGGCGTGAAATCGTCCTCGAATACCGGGAT
>JAHQVI010000006.1 GCA_019634405.1 Hyphomicrobiales bacterium | reverse complement strand
GAATAGGCCAGCACGGCGGCTTCCTGAGTAAAGGCGAACAGACGGTCACGCCATTTCGCCCAGTCCGGCAGGGATTCGGTTGCCGCGGAGACGTGGCGCAGCGCAAAGCCATCATTTACAAGCTTGGTCTGCAGATCCATGGCTGAAGACATGGCCACGTCGAACCGGGCGTTCTCCTCACAGAGAGCTTTCATGAGTTCGCTGCTTGAGGCAGCGACGTAACGCACTTCAATATTTGGGTTTCGGGCCTGAAACGCCTCGATCAGCGGCGCAAAAATACTTAGGTCCCCGGTTGAGAGAATATTAAGGGTTTTGGCCGGGGTGGCCGCGTTGAAAAGGCGTTCTTCTTCCGCCACAAAACCATTCGCCATTGTCACCGGAGCCATTAGCAAGGCGATCAGACCAAGGGTAAGGTAATGGACGCGCATGTGCCTTTACTCTCCGGGTTATCCACCAGTTTCAAAGTGCCGCCATGGGCCTGCATGACCTCTTCCACGATGGTCAGGCCAAGTCCCGATCCAATGATGTCCCGGACATTTTCACCTCGTCCGAAACGCTTGGTCAGGTGAGTGCGGTCTCCTTCGCCAAGCCCGCGTCCCTCGTCGAGCACATCGACCCGCACCGTCGATTGGGTCTGCGAAATCGCAACCTTGATCCGGCTGTCTTCCGGTGAATATTTGACAGCATTATCGAGCAGGTTGCGCAGCGCATTTTGTAACAGGATCGGGTCACCCTCCACCATGCTTACGGCGTCGGCTCCCGTACAGATGATACGGATATCTTTTAAGTCGGCTGTTGGGCTGATAGATCTGATCACATCCTGAGTAAGCTTCTTCATATTGAGCTTTTCTTTTTCCAGATTGTCTGACCGCAGCGCGACCATTGCGTGGTCCAGCAATTGCCCCGCAGAACGCGAACTTTCATCCGAAGCGCGAATAACTTCGCGTAAAATCTGCTTGTTTTCGGGCTTGCGCACGCTGCGCATCGCGATCTCGGACTGGGTTCTGACCGTTGCCAGCGGCGTGCGGACATGATGCGCAGCTTCTGCAATGAAATCCTCGGTCCGAGCGCGGGACACACTCAGCCGTCCCATGAATGTGTTGAGAGACTGAAGCAATGGCACAAGTTCGGCCGGAGCGGACGTCTCGACAGGAGAAAGGTCCTGAGGGCCTCGCCGGGCAACGGTTTGCGCCAGACGGTTCAAGGGCCGCATGGCGTTACTGGTTGCAAACCAGCTGAGCGCTCCCGCCAGGATGAAAAAACCGATGCCCGCCGCCGCCGCTGCAATGGAAATCTGCAGCGATACGGCTGCAAGACCAAGCCGGGTCTGAGCGATCAGCACGGTTAGTATGACTGTTTCGTCACCCACGGTCAGCCGCCGGGGAAGCGCCGCGACACGGACTTCATCGCCTTTATAGACGGCTGTTTCAAAAAACGGCGCGCCGGTTTTGGGCGTGGCGGTTGGCGCAGGTAGATCATTGTAACCGGTTACGGTGAGCCCGTCAGCGGTGATACGGTAAAAGACGCGCTCCTCGGCGACGGAGCCCAGCATTGTCAGCGCCGAATAGGGAACGTCGACGAGGATTTCGTTCCGTTCCACGCGAACCGCTTCCGAGATTGCGGTCGCCGATGCGATCAAAATATTGTCCTGTGTGGTTTCGGCAGCCTGTTGCGCCAGAGCGCGCACCGTGAAATAGAGCGCTACGGATAAGATTGCCGCGACAAGAAGAAGCTGTAGCAGAAGCCTCCAGCGTAGCGATCCTCTTGTGCGAACTGCGGTCATGAGGCGGTCATCCGGTATCCAACCCCCCGGACGGTTTCAATTTTGACGCGGCCTCCCTGCAGCTTTTTGCGGACGCGGCCGACATATACCTCGATGGCATTCTCCGAAACGTCCTCATCATAGGAAAACAGCCGGTCGACGAGATGCGATTTGGAGAAGATCATGTCGGGTGCTGAAAAGAACACTTCGAGAAGACGCAGCTCCCTGTTCCTCAGGTCGGAAATTTTGCCGGCGACGGCGACCGTTCCGGCGAGCGGGTCAAAAATAACATCCTGAAACGTCTTCTGATTGCGGGCTGCGCCCTGCCTGCGCCGGAGTACGGCTCTGCATCTGGCTTCCAGCTCAGAAAAATCAAAGGGTTTTGTGATGTAATCGTCTGCTCCAAGGTCGAGCATACGGACCCGATCCGAAATCTCCGAACGGGCTGTCAGGGCAATGACCGGCGTATCATTGTCGCCGGTCCGGTGCTTTTCCAGAAACGTCCGGCCGCTGCCATCCGGGAGCATAATATCCAGAAAAATCAGCTCGTAGCCGGTACTCGCAAGGCAGGCTGCCGCAGTTTCCAGGTCCGGCGCGTGATCCACGACATGCCCGTCAAGCCCCAGCCTTTCAACAATCGCTTTCGCCAGTTTCTCATTGTCTTCGATGAGCAGGAAGCGCATGACAATCCAGCCGTCCATTGTTGTTTTTGGGTGACGTGACAGGTTCCTGTCAGCTTTTCCAATATTTTATAGATTGTAAGGGCTTCGTAAAGCCTGTGTCTATTGGGAGGAAAATATGACATTTCTGAAAATGACCCGCCGAAGCTTTCTGGCGGCGGTCGCCGTTTCATTTTCATTCACAACGCCATCCATTGCAGAGCCTGTTCTCGACAGTGTCCACTTCTTGATCCCCGGCGGTGCCGGTGGCGGCTGGGACGGGACAGCTCGTGGTACAGGCGAAGCCTTGACCAAGGCTGGTCTCGCAGGCACGGCGTCCTATGAGAATATGTCCGGCGGCGGCGGTGGCAAAGCCATTGCCTATCTCATCGAAAATGCCGATAGCAACCATGGCACGCTCATGGTCAACTCGACGCCGATTGTTATCCGGTCGCTGACGGGCGTATTCCCGCAAAGCTTCCGCGATTTGACCTTGGTTGCGGGTACGATCGGCGATTATGCGGCGCTTGTGGTCTCTGCCAAGAGCGACATTAAAGACCTTAAAGGTCTTGTCGATGCGTTCAACGCTGATCCGGCCGGCACTGCAATCGGCGGCGGCTCCGTCCCCGGCGGCATGGATCACCTCGTTGCAGCGATGGTTTTTCAGGCGGCTGGCGCTGATCCGGTCGCGATGAAATATATACCCTATGATGGCGGCGGCCAGACCATGGCCGGCCTGCTGTCCGGAGAAGTTCAGGCTGTCTCGACCGGTTTCTCCGAAGCTGTCGAACTGGCGAAAGCCGGCGAAGTTCGCATTATCGGCGTCACCTCGCCTGAGCGCGTCGACGCATATGCGGATGCTCCGACCATGATCGAGCAGGGCAACGACACAACCTTCGTCAACTGGCGCGGCTTCTTTGCGGCCCCGGGTCTGCCTGCCGACAAGCTTGCGGCTTATCAGGACGCAATCGCGAAGATGTATGGAACCCCTGAGTGGGAAGATGTCCGGGCGCGCAACGGCTGGGTAAACATACATAATCCTGGCGATGATTTCCGCGCCTTCCTGGAAGGGCAGGAAAAAACCATGGGCGACCTCATGAAGAAGCTCGGCTTCCTCTAAGCTGTATCTTCCACAAGCGATAAAAATGGATACGTTCGGGGTCTTTCCGGACGTATCATCATCAAATATTGGGGGAGGACGATGGCGCTTGATCGCTGGCTGGCCTTAGTCATCTTGCTGATTTGTCTGGCCTATAGCTACACAGCATATTTTACCATGGACGCGCTTTTGCCGCCGATTATGAAAAGCAGTCCGATCTGGCCGTCGAGTTTCCCGAAGGTCCTTGCGATTGGCGGAATTCTGCTGTCGCTCAGCATTCTGCTTGGCCTTGAGAAAACGCCTGGCAAGAAAGATGCAGCGGATATCAATCTGGCGCGCCTGGGCGAATACAAGGTCGGTCAGGCCGTTGTCCTTCTTGCGCTGATGGTGGCTTATGCGCTGTTGTTGAGGCCGCTCGGCTTTCTCGCCTCGACTTTCCTGTTTCTGACGTGCGGAAGCTTCATTCTCGGGGAGCGCCGTTACCTGGTGATGATCGCAATCGCGGCGGTTGCTGCCGGTACGGTCTGGTACCTTGTAGACGAGGTGCTCGGCATCTTCCTAAGTCCGTTCCCGTCCTTTCTGAATGGAGGCTGAGATGCTTGAAGGACTCTTAACAGGTCTCGCAACAGCCTTTACCTTCAAGAACATTCTGATGGTGGTCGGCGGCTGTCTTATCGGCACATTTATCGGCATGCTCCCGGGCCTCGGCCCGATGTCGATCATCGCCATCATGATTCCGATCGCAATTACGATTGGTGACCCGTCGGCGGCGTTGATCCTGCTGGCAGGCGTTTATTACGGCGCTGTCTTTGGTGGGTCGACGTCATCTATTCTAATCAACGCACCGGGCGTCGCCTCGACCGTCGCGACGTCTTTCGACGGCTACCCGTTGGCACGCAAAGGTCAGGCGGGCAAAGCGCTGACGGTCGCGGCGATAGCGTCCTTTGCCGGCGGCACAATCGGTGCGGTGTTGCTGATGGTTTTCGCTCCCGCCCTTGCCTCGGTTGCGCTGCTGTTTCATTCATCGGAATATTTTGCGCTGATGGTCGTCGGACTGTCGGCGATCGCAGCATTCGCAGGGACGGGCCAGGTCGGCAAGGCTCTGCTGATGACATTTCTCGGCCTGATGATGGCCACTGTGGGCGAAGGCGTGCTTTTCAACGCCCCCCGTTTCACGATGGGGATCATGGATCTTCAATCGGGCTTTGGCTTCATCACGCTTGCCATGGCGATGTTCGCCCTGCCGGAAGCCATCTTCCTCGTGCTTGATCCGCGAAGGTCAAAAACGGGTGACGCGGGCGAGGGGGAAAAGATCACGAACCTTCGCATTACCAGGGACGAAACCCGCCGTATCGTACCGGTGATCGGGCGTCAGTCTATCCAGGGGTTCTTCATCGGCGTCCTCCCGGGCGCAGGCGCAACGATCGCCTCGTTTCTCGGCTACGCGGTCGAACGCAATATCGCATCGAAGGAAGAGCGGGAACAATTCGGCAAGGGCTCCGTCAAGGGGATCGCCGCGCCTGAAAGCGCCAACAACGCTGCCTGTACCGGGTCCTTTGTTCCGCTGCTGACGCTTGGTATCCCCGGATCCGGGACAACGGCTATCCTGCTCGGAGCCCTGATCGCGCTCAATGTCAGCCCCGGTCCGCGTCTGATGGTTGACGAACCGCAGATCTTCTGGGCGGTAATCATCTCCATGTATCTCGGCAATGTGGTTCTTCTTGTCCTGAACCTGCCGCTGATCCCTTATATTGCCAAGGTTCTCGCGGTTCCACGCAACTATCTGATTCCGTTCATCCTGTTTTTTACGTTGATGGGAGCCTATATCGGTCAGAACAATGCGACGGAACTCCTGATCCTTGTCGGTTTCGGTATTTGCGCAACGCTGTTCCGTTTTGCGGATTATCCGCTGGCGCCCTTGCTGATCGGTTTCATACTTGGCCCATTGCTCGAAAACAACTTCTCCCGCGCCATGCAACTTTATAATGGCGTGGATTTCATATGGGAGCGTCCTATGACGCTTGGCCTGATGGTCCTGGCCGTGATTCTGATTGTGTTGCCGGGATATCGTTCCCGCCGTGCCATTGCGCGGGCTGAAGGCGTTGCTGATGGGTCTTGATGCCTGAATGGTCGTCCGTCGTGGCGTTCGCGGACGATTGCCAGGCGCGTGACAACCGTGTCACGCAGATCCCGGAAGCGGCGGTTTGCAATGGCGGGGTAGCTTTCTGCCGCCAGAGTACGCGCCGGCCGAAAGACTTCGTTAAAGCTGAACTTGTCGTACTGCCTCTTCGTGTTCTCCGGCAAAACTAGCGTATCGATGCGCGTTACACCCATGGTGCGCTTGCGATCCGTGATGGCTTTCACGCGCGCAGCCAGCGCCGGTGTCATCGGCGCATCGATGCGTGCACCACGCTTGAACTGACTTAATCGGATGCGCTGATCATCAAAGATCCGATCAGGTAAAGCGAGAACATCTGACAAGCGCTGCCCGGAGTGCAGAGCAACGATTACGGCATCGCCGACCGATG
>JAHQVI010000251.1 GCA_019634405.1 Hyphomicrobiales bacterium | reverse complement strand
GTTCCTTTCATCGATGCGGCTTTTGCCAGCGGCGACAGCTATTTTGCCGGCGAAAGCGAAACCGTTGTCGGCGCAGGTCTCGGCTTGCGCTATCACACGGCTATCGGTCCCGTTCGCCTCGATGTTGCAACCCCGCTTGACCGCATAGATGACGATCCCGAAGTTGTTATCTATGTTGGACTCGGCCAGGCGTTCTGATGAAGCGCGGCCTCAAATACGGATTGGGAATCGTTGGCGGTGTTGCGGGCGTTCTCATTGCGGGGGGCGTTTTTCTGACCGCGACGGGACCGGGGCAGAGAGCCTTGCTTGGCGTCGCCGACTGGGCGCTTTCCTCCGACACGCTTACCGTGGAGACGGGCAAATTGACCGGCTCGCTGTTCGGTCAGGGCGCAATCAGCCGGATCTCGGTGCGAGATGACAAGGGTTCGATCACGAAGATTGATCAGCTTCGCTTCGACTGGTCTCCATCCGATCTGCTTGCCGGACGCGCCGTGATCCGGTCCCTGCAGATTGGCCGCCTTGTCCTGGAGCGTCTGCCAGATGGTGAGGGTGCGGCGACGGATAGCGCAGAAGACGTCGAAGCCCCATCCATCCCCGTCAATGCTGCCGATCTCGTTCCTTTGCCTGTCCGGATTGATCGGTTCGAACTGGTCGAACTGTCGCTTGGCGAGGCTGTGCTGGGCGCGCCTGCGCGCATGTCAGTTAGTGGACGGATCGATGCGGAAAACCCGAAGGAAATCATTGCCGCATCGTTGTCGATCGAGGATATGGACCGGCCCAGCTTCCTGCAGGCCAATGCCGAATACCGTGCGGAAACGGGGGATCTGCGTATCTTGCTCGACGCCAATGAAAAGGCTGGCGGCATTCTGACGACGCTGCTCGATATTGACGACGCCCGGACGCTGGCGCTTGGATTTAACGGCGATGGACGGCTGGATCATTGGCGCGGGTCGTGGCAACTCGCGGTCAATGATGAACGCAGTGCGGGTGGCACGCTGGCGTTGTCCAGGCGGGATGATGTTCTGGCAGTGGAGATGGAGGCCGATGGCGAGATCGGCCGCTTTGCGCCGGGAGCTTTCGCTACGCTGCTGGATGGCAATAGCCGTTTCAATCTCAAGGCGGATTATCGTGGGAAGGAGCAAATTCGGTTGCGTGCTCTCGCGCTTGATGCGCCTCGCATGAAGCTTACCGCCGCCGGAACCGCCGATCTGGCGAGTTACGCCCTTTCGGGCAAGGGCCGCATCGAACTGGGGCATGGGCAGGACGGACAGCCGGTCGTCATCGCTGTTGACGAGGATGTGAAAATTTCGATCGGGCATGCGAGTCTGATACTCGATGCAATCCCGGGCAGCGATGGAATCGAGCTGGCGGCCAGTCTGGACGCTCAAGCGCTCGGAGCAAAGGGCAATTCGGTCGAGACTGTTTCGGCAAGGATTTCCGCGGTTCAGCCCGACCGCGCCGGCGGATTTTTTGAAATCCTTGACGACATCAGGGTTCGAACGCAGCTTCAGAAGCCGCGTTTTGCCGATCCCGCCATTGCTCCGGTCGCCGGAGAGGCGGTTACGCTTAACCTGTCCGGCCGAAAGGATGCATCGAAGCTGACAGTTGAGCGGATGATTTTGGAGAGCGCTTCAGGCGTGGCACAGCTTTCCGGCGTGCTTGACGTCACCGGCTTCAATGGCGAGACTCGCGTCAACATCCCCGATAGCGCCGTTTTCAGCGCCATTGCGGGGCGTAAATTGCAGGGCGGCATAGCGCTTTCTGTCTCCGGAAATGCCGGCCCGTCAGGCGATTTCGATGTCCAAATTGACGGTGCGGGGCAAAATCTCTTTGCTGGCGGTGATGCCTTCGCGAAGCTTCTTGAAGGCAATCCAGAGCTGAATGGTCATATCTCCCGAAGCGAAGACGGTCTGCGCTTTGATGCGCTTGCTCTGCGTTCGGACGCTCTTGGTGTCACCGCTGACGGATTGCTCGGCACGGCGGAGAGCGATTTGAAAGTTACCGGCGGTATTCCGGATATTGCAGCGATACTTCCGGACTCGGCTGGCGCGGCGCAATTTCATCTTGAACTTGAAGGTCAGAGCGGCGAGCAGGCCTTGTCCATTGCCGTTAACGCGATGGATGGCCGGCTACATGGCTTGCCTATGAGCGGCGTTGAGCTGTCTTATCGAGGCGCTGGCGGTCTGACCCGGCAGACAGGTGAATTCAGCGCGCAAGGAGTAATCGGCGAAGGCACGCTGAACGGGCGGGGGCGGATCGCGCTTGGCCAGTCCGATGGGCATAGCATACGGGATTTCGAATTCTCGCTGGGCGGCAACCGGTTGACGGCGCAAGCGCGCCTTCCGGAAAGCGGCGAAGCCGAAGGGCAGGCGCGGCTGCAATTGAACGATACCGGCCTCCTCAGTCAGATTCTCGGCATCCCGATGGGCGGCGGCGCGGAACTCGGTGCGATCCTTTCCGGTGACGCATCAGCTCCGCAGCTTCATATTACAGCACGCGCGCCGGAATTTTCATTCGATACGGTCAGTATTGCGTCACTTGACGCCGATGTCACCGCTGTCAACATATTGAAGCAACCGGTATTTTCCGGGCAGGCTTCAATCCTGAGCATCAAAGCCGATGCGAATAATTTCGGGCCTGTCGAACTTGATTTGGCAGGCGAAAACAACGTCAGTTTACTGACGTTGCAAGCCGCAAGCGATAGCGACGCCAGCCTCTCCGCGAAGGCGCAGATCGGCCTTCCGGATTGGCGGCCGGATGTTTCTCTCTCGGATCTGGCGCTGAAACATCCTGGCGGCGAGGTCCGTCAGCGTGGAACTGCGCTTCTCAGGCAGGATGGCGGGCGGATTACGCTCAGTAACCTCCAGCTTGAAAGCGGCAAAGGCAAATTGTCGGCAGATGCGGTCATTGGCGAACAGATTGAGGGGAAGATTACGGCTTCCTCCGTGCCGCTCAGCCTTGCTGCGATGTTTGCGCCGGATCTGACGGTGCGGGGAAGCTTGAACGGCCGGATCGATCTTGGCGGAAGCGGCGATAATCTGACGGCAGATTACAGTCTCGCAGTCAATGGGGCCGCTATGCCCGGCATGCTTGTTCCCGGCCTCCCGGATATGGACCTGTCCGCAGCCGGCGGTTTGGCGGACGGGACACTGACGATCGATGCAAAAATGAGCGGCGCAGGCGGCGTTTCAGCCAGGATGAAGGGCGCCGTCCGGGAGCTTGGCGCAGCAAATGCGTTGGATATTAAGGCCGATGGCGTTGTGCCGATGCGTCTGGCGAACAGCTTTCTGGCGCTTCGCGGCACCCAATTGGACGGCGAGGCGCGGTTCGATCTGACCGTGTCCGGCAATGCCGATAAGCCGGCTGTCAGCGGCGCGATCACCGCCTCGGGTGCAAGTCTCAATGATCCGCCTACAGGGATTGCGCTGGCCGATGCGAATCTTGCTGCGACGCTTTCGGCAGACAAAGTGCAGATCGAGAGCCTCAAGGCGCGTTCGCCCAATGGCGGCGTTGTCGATGCGTCGGGCGCGCTTGATATTTCCAAACCCGGCAAGCTGCCCGTTTCGCTCAGGCTGTCCGTGCAGGATCTCGATTTCAATGATGGCCGCATCGTTGCCGGTCAGGCAAGCAGCCAGATCAATCTGCAAGGCGATTTGCTGGGAGACTCGCGCCTTGACGGAACGGCCGATATCGCCCGGCTGGACGTACGCATTCCGCAGGCTCTTCCTGCCAGCGTGACCGAACTTGATCTCAAGCACAAGAATGCTCCCGACCATATCAGAATATTGCAGCCCAGGCCGGAGAAGACAGACAAGCCAAAAACGCCAACGAAGATCAGCCTGTCGCTCGACGTTCGCTCCGCCAACCGGATCTTCGTCAAGGGACGCGGCCTTGATGCGCAGCTTGGCGGTCGGCTGGCACTTTCAGGGTCGACGGACGATCCGCGTGCGATCGGTCAGTTTACGCTCGAACGCGGACGCATGGATATTCTCGGCCGTACGCTGGATATCACCAGCGGCAGGCTCGATTTTAGCGGTGATCTCGATCCGAGGCTGAATTTCACCGCCACCACGGAAGCAGACAATACACAGATCACGATCACCATTACGGGAAATGCGTCCGATCCCCAATTCGGTTTCTCTTCGGTGCCTGAGCTCCCCGAAGACGAGGTTCTGGCGCAACTGCTTTTCAACAAATCGCTCGCGGAGCTGACCCCGGTTCAGCTCGTGCAACTGGCTTCGCAGGTGAGCGAACTGGGAGGTCTGACTGGCGGGCCCGGCGTTCTCGACAAGCTCAAGTCAAGCATCGGCATTGACCGGCTCGATGTCACCACGACGGACGATGGCGAAGTTGCGGTCACGGCGGGCAGCTATGTGAATGAAAATCTGTATGTCGGCGTGGAACAGGGCGCGCAGGGAGATTCCAGCCGCGTCAAGGTTGATCTCGATATAACCGAGAATATCAAGTTGCGCGGCGAGGCGGGCGCGGATGGCGAAAGCAAGCTCGGTGTCGGCGTTGAATGGGAATATTGACGGGAGGCTTGCATTGACATACCGGGCGTGCCGCCGTGCCGGTGTAGCCCCCCTGGATGTGCGCCCGAAATCCTCAAGATCATACGACCGGTTTGCAAAATCGTCACAACCGGATAAACCTATGCCTCCTGCAGATAGCGGCAGCCAGGTCCTGACAAGGCCTGGTATTGCAACCGTCCTTATGTGGGGATAATCGTTCGAACAGGGTTCGGCGGCCGATCAGACCATTCGTAAGGCTCTAAAATGCAAGACAATCCAAGCGGCAATGCTTCGTCCGACAGCCTGTCCGAAGACAAGATAGCGCGCTCGGGCGACAGAGCGGCCTCTCCCATGGGAAATCCTGACAGAGGGGCGCAGCGGCGCACTTTCGCGATCATTTCGCACCCGGACGCCGGTAAGACGACGCTGACGGAAAAGCTGCTGCTGTTCGGCGATGCGATCGCGATGGCGGGACAGGTCAAGGCGCGTGGGGAACGCCGGCGCACGCGGTCCGACTGGATGGAAATCGAACGCTCGCGCGGTATTTCCATTTCCAGTTCGGTCATGACGTTCGAGCGCGGCGGCATCACATTCAACCTGCTCGATACGCCAGGCCATGAGGATTTCAGCGAGGACACCTACAGAACGCTGACCGCGGTGGATTCCGCCGTGATGGTGATCGACGCCGCGAAAGGGATTGAGAGCCAGACCCGCAAGCTGTTCGAGGTCTGCCGCCTGCGCGACATCCCGATCATTACATTCATTAACAAGGTGGACCGCGAGGGGCGCGACCCGTTCGAGCTTCTTGACGAGATTGAAAGCAACCTCGCCCTCGATATCAGTCCTTTGAGTTGGCCGGTCGGGATGGGCGTGGATTTCCATGGTATTTTCGATCTGAGCCAGAACAGGCTGCTAACGTCGGAGGACCGCAAGGGCGGGCCTTACGGGACTTCGATCCAGATGGATGGGTATGACGACACGAATCTGGCGAAACATGTCCCCGATCACATTCTCAGCCAGTTCCGTGAGAGCGCGGATCTCGCCAGCTCAGCCTATAGTCCGCTCGATCCGGTTGCGTTTCGCGAAGGGCACATGACGCCGGTGCTGTTTGGAAGCGCGCTCAGGGATTATGCGGTTGGTGAGCTGCTGGACCTGCTTGCCGCTGTCGCCCCGCCACCGGAGCGTCAGCCTGCCTCGCCCCGGGACGTTCGGGCGGATGAAAACAAGGTCACGGGTTTCGTCTTCAAGGTGCAGGCGAATATGGACCCGAAGCATCGTGACCGCATTGCGTTCTGCCGGATCTGTTCAGGCCGGTTCCGCCGTGGCAGCAAGTTGACCTTGGTGCGGACCGGAAAGCCCATGGCGATCCAGAACCCG
>JAHQVI010000250.1 GCA_019634405.1 Hyphomicrobiales bacterium | reverse complement strand
GGCTGATCCTCACCGATGGAGCGGAGGGCTATAATGCGGCCGGAAAGGTGATTGGCGGCTTTTCGAATTTCGTTATGGGCGGCGATTTCGTCATCGGTATTGTCGTCTTCCTCATTCTTGTCATCGTGAACTTTCTGGTTATCACCAAGGGCGCAACGCGTATTGCAGAGGTGGCTGCCCGCTTTACGCTGGATGCGATTCCCGGAAAGCAGATGGCCATCGACGCCGATCTTTCCGCGGGTCTGATCGACGACAAAGAGGCTCAAAGGCGACGGAAAGAGCTGGAAGAGGAAAGCTCCTTCTTCGGCGCGATGGACGGTGCTTCCAAATTTGTCCGCGGCGATGCCATTGCGGGTATCATCATTACCGCGGTCAATATTTTTGGCGGCATCATTATCGGGGTTACCCGCCACAATCTTTCACTGGCCGAAGCCGTTGACGTCTTCACGAAACTGTCCGTGGGCGACGGGCTCGTATCGCAGATCCCCGCGCTCGTCATCTCATTGGCCGCGGGCCTTCTTGTTTCCAAGGGCGGCACAAGAGGGTCGACGGAAAAGGCCGTGCTTGGTCAGCTCGGCAACTATCCGAGAGCCTTGTTTGTCTCCGGCGTTCTAATGCTCATTCTGTCGATCGCGCCCGGACTTCCGTTCCTCCCCTTTGCACTTTTGGGAGCGGCACTCATGTCGATCGCCTACACGATTCCAAGACGCCGGCTGCAGGAAATCGAAACGCGCCAGACGGAAGAAGCGAATGCCGCGGCGAGGGTGGAGGCGGAAGAGCGCGATTCGGTGAAAGAGTCGCTGAATGTGCCCGATATCGAGCTGATACTCGGGCCGCAGATCAACAGCGTATTCCTTCCATCGCATGATGACCTGGCTCAACGCGTGGCGAAGATGCGCCGCAAATTCGCCAAGCTCTATGGCTTCGTCGTTCCCGAAATAAAGCTGTCAACGGACGTTGCGCTGCCTCCGAAATGCTACCAGATCAAGATTCATGGCACGGTGCTGGCAAAATATGATCTGCAGATTGGTGACGTTCTGGTTGTGACCGGCGAGCAGGCCAAGCCCAATCTTCCGTGCGAGGAAACCCGCGAACCGGCATTTGGGATGAAATCCTACTGGGTGTCCGAGGCGTTCATCGGCGAACTCGAGCAGCAGGGATTCACGCCTATCACCACGATGTCCGTTCTGCTCACGCATCTGAACGAGGTCATCCGGAACAATCTGGCAAACCTGCTGTCCTATAAGGACATGACGTCGCTCGTCAGTCGTCTCGACAAGGAATATAAGCGTCTGTTGGACGAGATCATCCCGTCACATCTCAGCCATTCAGGCTTGCAGGCCATCCTCAAGCTGCTTCTCGCCGAGCGAGTTTCGATCCGCAATCTTCATCTGGTCCTTGAGGCCGTTGCTGAAATCGCGCCCCACGCGCGCAAGGTGGAGCATATTGTCGAACATGTCCGCATTCGATTGGCGCAGCAGATTTGCGGCGATCTCAGCTCCAATGGCGTGCTGAAAGTTCTGCGTCTGGGCAATCGCTGGGACATGGCCTTCCACGAAAGCATCAAGCGGGATCAAAATGGTCAGACAACGGAGTTGAACGTTGAGCCAAGCGTGATCGAGGAATTCAGCAAAGAGGCAAGTGAGGTGATTCGCGGTTTGATGGACGAAGGACAGCAATTCGTGATCGTAACGCTGCCGGAGGCGCGTCCATTCGTTCGGCTGGTTATTGAACGGCTCTTTCCGAATCTTGCGATTCTATCGCAGCTGGAACTGGGAAGAAGCATACAAACCGAGTCACTGGGAACCATTTCGTGACCTTGCTGCCCACAGAGCTGGTGCTAGCAGGATTTACGATTTTCTGTCGAATTAGCGGATGTCTGATGCTGATGCCCGGCTTTTCAAGCGCTACAATTCCTGTGCAGGTCCGGCTGTTCATCGCGATCGCCGTGTCCCTGATTGTTATCCCTTTGCTGATCGAACCTCTCTTTCAGATATACAAGACCGCAGCGAGGGATGAGGTGTTTCTCATCCTGCTGTCCGAGCTCATGACGGGCGGTTTCATTGGGCTTTTAGGACGGCTGTTTTTTGCCGCTCTGGAGTTTGCATCGACCGCTATCGGCAATTTCATCGGGTTGGCGGTCTTGCCGGGTATTCCAATCGATGATTTCTCGACTGGCGCTCCGCTCTCGGCGCTCATTTCCGTGACGGCGACAGCGCTGATCTTCATGACCAATTTGCACTGGGAAATTTTGGAGGCGCTGTTTGCATCATATGAGGTGTTGCCGCCCCAAAATCTGTTTTCCGCGCAATTTGCCCTGGTCAACTTAACGGACACAGTGAGCGAAGCGTTTCTTCTGGCGATGCGGATCAGCAGCCCTTTTCTGGTTTATGCGATCATATTTAACTTCATGATCGCAATTGCAAACAAGTTGATCGTACAAATTCCGATCTACTTCATCTCGTTGCCGTTTCTTATAAGCTTTGGTCTTGCTCTCCTGTATGCTTTATCAATTGAATTTTTTCATCTCTTCATTGTCGGATTCGCAAACTTGATTCAGAACGGCTGAAACATGTCACTGGCTTCTAAACGTGCACGGCGCATAGCTGCAACGCAGCAGGTGCTATTCCAAGTGGAAGAGCAGAGGCTGATGCAGATGAAGGAACGGCTGAAGCAACTTGAAACCGCAATCCAGGACGGCGCGCGGGCGTTGAACGAAACCAATGATAGCATGATGGCCGGCCTATTCGCCAAACGTCTGACGAATCTCTCGGCCGAACAGGAAACGACAAAGACCGCTTATCGCGAGCAGTTGCAGGTGGTCATGAGGCGCCAGGGAAAGCGCAAGATAGCTCAGCAAAAGGCCAAGGACGCCGCCGCAGCCGAGGAATTACACCGCGACAAGCTTGAAGCTGAAGAAATCATCGAGCATGCAATCTTCCCGAATTTGACAAGCTTGCCGTAAGCTATCACCGCTATTCTAGATGTAAATTCCAGAGAAATATTCGGTGCACGCGAATGATCACTTCCATTACAGGCACTCAAAGCAATCTGCACCTGACGAGCGCACTTGCACAGGCACAGCCTGCGGCCCCGAATACGGCAGGCGCCGATAAGCGATTTGAAGATGTTCTTGCCGACCAGCTCCAGGTGTCAGCAGCGTCGAAATCTGAAGCCGCCGACGCCGCGAAGACTGAAGGGTTCAAGAAGTTTGAAGCCTTCATTCTGCAGACTTTCATACAGGAGTTGATGCCGGAAGATGCAGAGAGTGTCTATGGCCAGGGGTTTGCAGGCGAAGTTTGGAAATCGATGATGGCTGAGAAGATTGCCGGAGTTGTTGCGGACAGCGGTGGCATTGGCTTGGCCGATGTTCTGGAGCGTGCAAATGAAACGCCTGTTTCGACGCCTGTTGAGCCTGTAAGGAGATGGTAATGATTAAGGGGAAGCCGCAGCTCAGACATTCGGAAGATGAGGCGCCCTCTTTATCGTCGAACGTGACGAAGGATCAGGAATATTATCATCGTGCGCCCGTTTCAGGCGGCTCGGACACGCCGATTTCGAAATTGAACAGAGTCGCTAGGCAACTCGAAACGCTGATTGAGGAAGAGACCGAAGCGCTAAGAAATCAGAAAAGCAGCAATTTCTCAGAACTCAACATCAGAGAACTCAACATTAGAAAGAACCGAGATCTTCTTGAGCTGGAGGCAGCCGTGACGGCGTGCCTGAATGCCGGGGTGTCGGAAGATATCATTCGATCATCGCTGTCCGGGCTCCGCGCCAAGCTGGCGCAGAACCAGTCATTATTGCAAATGCATGTACGCGCTGTAAGGGAAGTGTCTTCGATTATATCCGCCGCGATTGCCGAAGCTGATTCCGACGGCACGTATTCCATGGCAGTGCGCTTCGGATCGAACCGATGATCAAGTCTGTATTGCTTGCGGTCTGGATTGCCGCAGTTTCACTGGGTTCGGCTTATGGCGTTCTGAAGATGCAAACTGCAAAAAAAAGCGAAGAGAAGCATGAAGACGGTTTGCTGAGCAAAGTCGAGTATGTAAAGCCAAACGAAATCAGTGTGCCGATGATCATTGATGGCCGCGTTACGGGATATGTGATTGCGCGGTTTGTGTTCGCGATCAATTCGGAAGCGCTGAATAAAGGATCGGTGCCTCCGGATTTTTTCTTAATCGATGAGGCCTTCAAGATTATATATGAAGGACAAATTATTGATTTCAAAAGCATAAAAAAACAAGATTTGCCGCAAGTAGCGATAAATATAAAGAAAAGCATCAACAAGCGCATGGAAGCGGAGCTTGTGAAAGACGTTCTTATCCAGGAATTAAAATACATCCCTTCAGACGGCGTACGCTAGAGCATCGGACCGAACAGCCGGTACCGGTTTTCGGATAGATCCAATGCTGGAACAAAGAGGTAGAGCGCTTCAGTCGTGACCGGTTAAAGGTTCGGCGCTCTGGGGCGCGCTTACGAAAAGCGGGAACCGCTATTCGGATAAAAATACGCCTTGAAACAAACTTGTAGAGTTTTTGAAGCGAGCCTGTATGAACGGAATTTACTCTAGCGATGGGCAATGACGCAAAACAACAAACTGGTTCATAGCAATGCGGGCGCTTCGCCTCGCAATGCCGAAGAGATCTTCCTCTCATGGGCGCGATATGGCCTGCCGCTTGTCATCATCGGTTGGGCGCTTTTATTGCTTTATATATTGGTAGACGTCCTTTCCGGCGCGCCTGCCTCGGGTAATTTTGTCGGATTTGCAATGAGCCTCATGCTCACAGGCTTTGCAATTGCGATATTGGCGAGCCTGGAAAAGATACGGACCACGCTGGGGCGTGTGCTGATGTATCAGACGGCGGCGGTGGCATTGCCTGCGCGCAGCAAGCCGCTGGAGACGCCGCCTGCAGCCGCTCCGAAAGAGACGGTCGTCGAGCGTGGAGATATTGACGGCCGGCGGTATATTGCGTTCACGGATGGCACAGTGATTGTCGAAACCAAATTCGGGCGCCGCCGCTTTGGTTCAATCAAGGATGCTCAGGATTTTATTGGTGTCTGATCGCGAAGGCTGTTGAGAGCCTTTGCGAGTTCCTGATACGCATCCGCACTCAGAGGATCGCTTTGCGTCTGGTTCATCAGTTCGTAAATTTTGGGAACCAGACGAATGGCAAGATCGGATTCCGCATCGACGCCCTGTTGAAACCCTCCCATAAGGCGGAGGTCTCTTGTATCCTCATACTGGGCAATGAGCGCCCGCAATTGCAGAACGAGCTTATGGTGATCTTCCTTCCATATTTTCGGTGCAAGGCGGGATATTGAAGCCAGAATGTTGACCGCCGGATAACGCCCCTGATCGGCGATCATGCGATCCAGAACGAGATGGCCGTCCAGCGTCCCGCGAATGCAATCTGCAATCGGATCATTATGGTCGTCGCCATCGACAAGCACCGAGAAAAAGCCGGTGATCGATCCTTCCCCTTCCATGCCTGGGCCTGCCCGTTCCAGCAATCTTGGCAAATCCGTCAAGACGCTCGGCGTATAACCGCGGGCCACTGGTGGCTCGCCTGCCGCAATGCCGATCTCGCGTGCGGCATGAGCAAAGCGGGTGATCGAGTCGATGATTACCAGGACTCTTTCGCCTTTGCCGCGCAAATATTCGGCGACGGACATTGCCGTGAGCGGAGCGAGACGCCGCATCATCGGACTTTCGTCGCTGGTGGACACAATGGCGATTGTCCGTGTACGTTCAACTGCGCCGAGTGTCGTTTCCAGAAACTCTCGGACTTCTCTGCTGCGCTCGCCAACCAGACATACGATGCGGCTATCAAAATCCGGTGTCTTGGCGAGCATGGCAAGCAGCGTCGATTTACCCACGCCTGATCCGGCGAAAATGCCCATACGTTGTCCTGCGCATAAAGGCGTGAAGATATCGAGGACGCGTACGCCGGTTCGCAATGACGATCCCGGCGGTTTCCGTTTCATTGCGGGTGGCGGCAACTTATCCAGCGATACTGCCGCTTTTCCTTTTTCCAACCTGGGATTTCCGTCGATCGGCTCTCCGACGGCATTCAGTATGCGCCCCTTCCAGCTCGCATGCGGAAAAATCCGCATCGGGCCCAGATGCCAGACCGGGGTTCCTAAACGAGCCTGGATGTGAACATCGAGTGGTTTGACCGTAACCACCTGCTTGTCGATCAGGATGATCTGAGCCAGCTGCCGGTTATCGTCGTCGCCGATTGCGACGCATTCCCAGAGCTTGACCCTGTTTGAAAGGCCACGAACTTCCAGATGGGTCCGCGAAATCTTGCTGACAAAACCGCCGACCCGTATCTTGGGTTGTTGTGCCTCGCAATTGTCCAGAGCTTCCGCCAGCCTGTGCAGTGATGTGGCCGGCGAATTGCGCAATGATAAGTCGCTCATGTCGGACATGTCTTTCGGAGCGGGTTCGGTGATCTTGATCCCGGTGCGAAGCTAAAGGGAATGCCAGAATTGCATTCGATCAGCTACCGGAGCCCAGCGTACGGATGGCTTCCTCGAGCGAGTTTTCCGACTTGTCGATCGCGGCGGTGATCGCGTCGAATGCACGCGTCACGGTGATCAGATTGGTCATCTCAATGACAGGATTGACGTTACCACGCTCAATGAAACCTGAAACGACGCCAAACCGGGTAAAATCAAGCGCCGGGGTTGCCGGATTATCGGGCACAACGCTGGAATTTTCAAAGTGGGTCAGCTTTGTATTCTCGTCAATCGTGAACAGTCCGATTGCGCCGATCTGCTGGCCGTTTTGCGAGATCATCCCGTCACGCGCGATATTGACGGCGCCGCCGCGGGGGTCGAGTGCAAGCGGCGCGAGGCCAACATCGAGTATCGGGTAGTTGTTCAGGTTCACCAACTCACCGGTCGGAAGGATTTTCATGCGTCCATCGCGGGTGTATGCGGGGCCAGCCGGTGTATTGATGGCCAGCCAGGCGTCACCCTGAACTGCAACGTCCAAGGGGTTGTCGGTCTTGATAAGCGCGCCTGCGTCTCGTGAAATGTATGTTTCGCCTCTGGTCGCGAAAGCGACGGGATCGGCGCCGGTGCGGGATATAAAGCTGTCAAACTTTACTTCTTCACTGCGAAAACCGGTTGTCGATACGTTCGCCATGTTGTGTGCGATCGTATCGAGGCGGCGCTGGAGAGCAAGTTGGCCTGATAGCGAAACGTATAAATTCGATTGCATCAAATCCCACCAAGTTTAAGATTTTGCAGCGTCGCCAGCAAATCAGATCCGATTCCCGTGCTGGAGCCGCCGCCGACAAGCAATGCCGTAACGTTAAGCTGCGATGATGAATTGTTGATCTGCCAGAGCGCGTTGAAGCGTTCGATGAATTTGGCTAGCTTTTCGGGATCCTTGAAATCTTCGACATCAAGGCGGCTGGAGATCAAATCGACCTGCTTGTCCAAATCCATTGCAGCGATTTCCTCCGGCAGTCCGAGGGCCGTGCGAACAACCTGGCTGAGGGCTTTGTCGGCGAGGACTTCGAGCGTTGTTTCCAGTTCCGGAGCTTTGCGTTCGAAGTAAAGTGCAAGGCGGGCTCCTTCATTCAAGGCTCCCGCATCCTCCTCCAGAACCTGCCTGACATACAGATCAACCGTACCCTGCTGAGCCCGATCAAATACAATCGCGGTTTCGCCATAGCGTTCGAAGTTGAAGGTTTCCACAAAATCTTTGTAGCGCGAGTTCGCTAGCGAATTGGCGAAACTATTGGGATCATCGATGCCTTCGGTGAGGGCCTTGCGCATGAAAGCCTTGGCGTAGGTCATATCCTCCAGCCCGTGTGCCTTCATCGCATATTGGTACAGCCTATCATCATTCATGAAGTCATCGATCGATTTCACATTCGCGATGTTGGCTTTGTAATATTCAGTTTCCCGCGAAACGACGGGCTGTTGGGATACCCGATCTAGCGCGCTTTCAAGATTCAAACCATACATCTGGTAAGTTGCTGCGACCGACAACATTGCATCAATCCTTTGTAGACTTCTCTCCCTTAGCATAAGCGCTGGTGCTTACCCGAAGCTGAACCCATCGCGCGCATGCCCATCAGCCTCGCGCAAGGACAGGCCGTTAATACATCACTGCTGTGAAAGGATGATACAACCGTGACAATTATCGCTGGGCTTGTTATTACCCTGGCTTGTATGCTGGGCGGCTATATTGCCATGGGCGGTTATCTCAGCGTTCTCTGGCAGCCTTGGGAGTATGTCATTATTCTTGGGTCTGCGTTGGGTACGTTTGTTATCGCTAATCCCGTGAAAATCATCAAGGATACGACCAAAGCGCTTGGCCAGGCGTTCAAGAATTCGATCCCGACACAGCAAACCTACCTTGAGTTGATTAGTGTACTTTACGCGCTGATGAACGGAATTCGGACGACGTCGCGCGGCGATATGGAACAGCAGTTCGATAACCCCGCTGAGTCGAGTATTTTCAAGGCGCATCCGGATATTCTCGCTAATAAGGAGCTGACAATGTTCCTTTGCGACTATTTTCGGCTCACCTTGATCGGTAATGCCCGTTCGCACGAGATCGAAGCGTTGATGGATGAAGAGATTGAGACGCTGCGTCAGGATTCGCTGAAGACATATTCCGCGCTCAGCACGATGAGCGAGGGCCTTCCCGCTATTGGAATTGTCGCCGCCGTTCTGGGGGTGATCAAGGCGATGGGCGCGATCACCGAATCTCCCGAAGTTCTGGGGGCATTGATTGGCGCCGCATTGGTTGGGACGTTTGCCGGGATTTTCTTTTCCTACTGCATATTCTCGCCGATAGCGACCAAGGTCAAGACAGTGCGGACCAAGAGGCTGCGGCTTTTCGTTGTTGCGAAGCAAACGCTCCTCGCATTCATGAATGGCGCAGTGCCGCAAATCGCACTGGAACATGGCCGTAAGGCTATTTCATCCTACGAACGACCGGCAATCAACGAGGTTGAAGAGAAGATTATGTCGGCTCAACCTCAGGCGCAGGCCGCATAGGCATTGCCGATTTAATCATTGTGCAGATAAATGAGCAAAGATCAGGACGAAGCCAAAAATCAACTGGCGTTGCTTGAAGAGCTTCTGATCACCAGAAGGCCTGCCAAAAAGCTTGACGAAACGATCGTTGCGCATCTGGGGAAATGCGCAATTCTGTGGAACGAAATTTTTCGTAATTACACCCAGCTGCCAATCAAGATAGCGTTAGATAAGGTAGAGAACGTTTCGAGTGTTGACGCGTTACCTCCGGACAATGGCGACAACCTGTTCATAATTATGGGTTTCAAGAATGTCGAAGCCAAGATGATCGCGTATATTGATCGTCGCAACATTGGTGTTCTGAATGACTTGTTTTTTGGTAATGAGACTATCGGCGAGGCTGTGGATGGCAGACCAATAACCAATTTGCAGAAAAACATTGCGCAGTTTACGACGCAGGAATTGCTCAGGATCATTTCTGATAAAAACGGTGAGCTAAGCCATCTCACAACGCAAACTCAGATGATTACGACGAAACTGCCTCTCTTGATTGCGGAAGGAGAGCTTGGACAATGTTTTCATATCAGCTATGCGGTCAACGTATCCGGCGAAGTGGTCAATTTGAATTTTTTGATTCCCGAGTATCTGTGCGACAGCCAATGCCTGTTGCCCCCGCAGCAAATATTGGAGCAGCAGGAGGTGCTCAAACGCGTCTGGGAACAGCGCCTCAAAGCAAAATTGGCGTCAGTCATGATCCGACTTGATGCTGTTCTTGATGAAAAAACGATCGGTTTTTCTGAATTGCTGAGGTTGCAGGTTGGTCAGGTTTTGGCGCTGAATTCAACAAGCGTAGATAACGTAAAATTAGAGATAAATAGTTATCCACTAATGCAGTGCCAATTAGGGAAGGTAAATGGCAATTATACATTGCGTATAGATCAAAAAATAAGAGATGATGAATAATGGTGGCGTAAAAATAAGTATTTTTTCTGTTTAACGTCATAAAGGCAGGATCAGTCGTGACACGGGAACTGAACGCAATGTTGCAGTCTGAGTTTGAAACCGCAAAGGTTCCATATGAGGAAACCGACGGGACGCTGAACGCGCGGGATTCTGCTGAAAATCTGTCCAGCAATCTTGAACAGCTTATGAAGATCCCAATCGATGTCAGGGTCGTTGTGGGGTCAACGAAAATGTCGATTTCGGATTTCACCAGGATGGAGCAGGGGGCGTTCATTCAACTTGATCGCGAATTGGGCGATCCGGTTGATATTTTTGTCGGTGACTGTCTGATCGCGAAGGGGGAATTGATGTTTCTCGATGATGACAAGACGCGCTTTGGCGTTCGGCTCACCGAAATCATAGAGAACAAGCAATTAACAGGCGACGCTAGCTAGATCGTCGATGACTGCGCGAACAAAGACCATACATAACAGCTACGCGCGCACATTTGGTGGAGCGAAGAAGGCGGCTGCGCTGCTTTTTTCTCTCGATAAGGATTATGCACAAAGACTTCTTGAGCATCTGAGCCACGATGAACGCAAGAAGATTGTTCAGGCCGCGCGCAACCTACATGGTTTGAAAGTGAAGGATATCGGCATGCTTGTCGATGAATTCACGCGCGTCTACACGGATAGTGCCGATTTCGACAGCACGCCGGATAATATCAAAGAGCTGTTTTCGGGCTATCTCAGCGACGAAGAATTCGAAGGCATATTTGGTTCCTACCATGAAGCGACGCCTGTCTGGGAGGAGCTGAATGAAGTCGAAAGTAGTGAGATCGCCAAATATCTGGCCGCGGAACATCCCCAAACCGTAGCCTATCTTCTATCGCAATTTGACCCTGTAATCGCAGCGGATGTAGCAGGACAGCTTCCCGGCGAGCTGCGCAACGAAGCGCTGCGGCGGATGTTGCGAATCGGCGAGGTGCATCCAAGGATCAGGCAGTCGATCGAAGTCGTCTTGCGCGAGGATCTCATGCCAACGGAGTTCGTCAAGGCGGACAGCGCTGACCCGATTGGGGTGATGAGTGAAATCCTGAATGGTCTGAGCAAGGAAGCTGTCGATGATGTCATCGGCGATCTGCAAAATTACTTCCCTGAAGAGGCGAACAAAATAAAAAGCAAGCTGTTCGCCTTTGAAGATTTTGGAACGCTTTCGAAGGAAGCGCGCGTCGTCGTCATGGACAAGATATCGACGGAACAGGTTATCCTGGCGCTCAAGAATTGCGAGTCCGCGATTGCCGACGCTGCGCTCGAAGCCTTGCCTGACCGAGCCCGCAGGATGGTGGAGAATGAGCTGTCGCTCGGGGTTAAATCAAAACCCGCTGATATTGATGGCGCCCGGAAACTTATTCAGAGAACCGTCCTGAAACTGGCCGAAGATGGAGAAATCAAGATTCCGAAAGTACAGCAGGAACCGGAAAACACCGAGTAATTTGCACCGGTTTTATCATCTAACTCATTGTCACTACTAATAATTACGCAAGATATAGGGCCATGCGCTCATGGCTGAGCAATCTGATAAATTCAATAAGACAGAAGAACCGACTGCGAAGAAAATCAGTACGGCGATAGATGAAGGCAATATCGCCGTTTCGCGTGAAGTGATCGCATTCGTTTCAATTCTGGGAATTTTCCTTGCGGTTGCGCTCGTTCTTCAGAGCGCCGTGAGCACCATGCATGTCGGGTTGAGGCGTTTTGTCGATCAGGCGGATGAAATGCACGTCGCCTCGCCTTCGGATGTGATGGCGCTGGTTTCCACAGTTAGCCAGCAGTTCGTAGGCTGGTTTATTGCATTTGTCGGAATTCTGGCGCTGTTCGGTCTTGTCGGTTCATTTGTACAAAATTCTCCCAAGATAGTCAGTAAACGCATTAAGCCTGATTTTTCACGAATTTCGCTCGAAAAGGGACTCAAGCGTATTTTCGGCGCTCAGGGACTTTTTGAATTTTTCAAGGCCATCTTCAAATTCTCGGTGATGGCATTTGTCGGCTTTCTTTTGGGAACGATGTTCTACGCCGACCTTGTTAACGCGATGTATATCGATCCGGCGGCGTTGCCTCATCTGGTCTTCGAGCTGGTCATTTTCCTTCTTTCCGCCGTTGCTCTCGCAGTCGCTGCTCTCGCCGTTGCTGATTTTGCCTGGTCAAGACGTCAGTGGCGCAACAATCTCATGATGAGCCGCCAGGAAATCAAGGATGAGATCAAGCAGTCGGAGGGCGACCCGATCGTTAAATCGCGGTTGCGGTCTCTGGCGCTCGATCGTGCGCGTCGACGGATGATCGCCGACGTTCCCCGCGCGACGATGATAATCACCAACCCGACGCATTATGCGGTTGCGCTGCGCTATGTGCGCGAAGAGGGCGGAGCTCCGATTGTTGTCGCCAAGGGGCGTGACTATTTCGCGCTGAAAATTCGTGAGATCGGGGAGAGTCACGAGATACCCATTTACGAAGACAAGCTTCTCGCAAGATCAATGTATAAGAATGTGGAAATAGATAAAGCAATCCCTCCGGAATTCTACAAGGCGATCGCGGAGATATATCTCTTTATCGAAAAACGTAAAAGTTCCTGGAAACAAATGTCTGGCCGATAAAATCATGCTGGTTTCAAGAGACGAAAATACAATCGTTCGGGAGCGTTTGTTAGCGCAAAATATTGTCGAAGTTGCTACTGAACTAAGAATGATTGATGTAGCAGATTTTATTGCCTACATCCGTTTTGAAAATTTTGGAAATATTGACAATTTGGTTAATTGTGCTGCCGAATTGTATTTCATTCCGAATACTCTTCGTTTTGGGCAATCCGCTGAAATACAGTCAAAATGGTCTGAACCACCTGTTGTCGTGCTCGATATGGAGTTCAAGCATTGCGATGTTCAGATGTTTTTTCGTCTGTATCTGCAAGATAAAATCGCTAGACTGAATATTAATTACATAAGTTTAAGAAATCCAACCAATTGTGCGCAATCAAATACACGAATTATATCAGATGCGCTTTGGAATGCACGAGATATCAAATTCAAGTGCATCGAAAATCAGTATCAATCTGTGATTTAAATGTTAGATTTTTATAAAATTTTAGATGTACCTATTTATGAGCGTGACGTTTCCATGCAAAATAAGTATTACAAAAAATGCTTAATAAATTAATAGGGATTTTAAAAAGATTAGATCGAACACGGCTCATTATTACTATCGTTGTGCCGCTCATTGCCGTGTCAATACTTTTTCTGGCGGGAAGAAGCTCGCAAACCGTCGGTGTTTGCAATGTTATAAAGCCCCTCTTGGTTGACCTTCATGAAAGCTCGTTGTCCGCGAAGACAACAACAAATATTGATGAGCTGTCGGATAGCATTAAAGATATAGAAGAAGGTATAGAAAAAATATATGATGAGCTCGCGCAAACCGCATTAAGTGATCCAACTGTCAGTCAGAAAAGAATTATCATTGATGTCTATATAAGTGATTACAAGAAATTTATACAATATTACTATTCAACGAACATCGATGCCGAAGATTTGAAATATACGAATTTTGCGGTATTTATGGACGTTGACGACCCCTCTGTTGTTTATAGCAAGATAAATTGCGAGCCGGAAGAGCAGCCAGGTGCGAGTAAAGTTGTAAATATTACCGGCGATCAGGAAAACAAAAAAAGTATATATCTTCGCGATGAGAATTTCGACGAGAACATTAAGAAAGAAATCCAATATGCAATGTATGCGGGTATTTTTATATTAATATCTGCAATATTTTTTGCCTATTTAATATACAGATCAAGTCGGTCCGACCCTCGTTACGATACTTACGTGGAAACGGTTATCCAATTTGATGAACAGCAGTTCCCGATTGTCATCTCGAATATAAGTAGAGGCGGGGCCACCATCGGCCCGGATTATGGTTTCCAGCAGGGAGACAACGTATTTATCAAGATTGAAGAGAATGAACAATTGGCCGAAGTCAGATGGGTCTGGGAAACGCATGCCGGCGTAAAGTTTGCTGAAAAGATCAGTAAATCAACCCTCAGGCATTTGAGAGTAAAGCCCCCGAAAAAAGATGATCAACAGCCTGTAGCGGTCGGTAGTCAGTGATTGGTATTTTGCGATCCGATTTGAGCCGCCGGGAAGGGACCGGGCCTTGCGGGAGGTAAGTCGGCAGGAAGGGTTGACATGAACACGTCCAGAACTGGTTGCTTCCTACCCCTCCAGACGCCTTTACGATGCAGTCCGATAATTGTATGAAGCGCGCAGATACAGGTTGTCATAGCTCCTTGGTGTCAAGACATCTCGCCTCGCTTGCTCAGCCCGTCCGCGCAAGGCGCCGCTTTTCAATCAAGGCCTATCCGGTCAGGTCGAGCGTGACCCAGAATATGCTTGCGTCATCGGGATCGAGCCGGACCGTAAATCCAAGCTCGCGGCACATTTTCAGCATCGTCACATTCCCGGCCAGCACATGGCCGTACATTTCCTCAAGCCCCTCGTCTTTCGCATAGGCGATCAGCTTTTGCATCAGCGCCCAGCCAAGTCCTCTGCCCTTGCAGTCACTGCGCACGATCACGGCATATTCCGCATTTTGATAATCGGGATCTGCGATCATTCTGGAAACGCCGAGCAACTGGCCGTCGTTTGGTGAGATGGCGACGAACGCCATTTCCCGCGCATAGTCGATCTGGGTCAGCCGCGCCATGAAAGCATGCGATACGGATTGCCGCGGCGAGAAAAGACGCATGCGGATATCGTC
>JAHQVI010000249.1 GCA_019634405.1 Hyphomicrobiales bacterium | reverse complement strand
GGATCGCCTGGCCGGCTGCCGTGTCCCATTCGCAGGTTGGAGCAAGACGCGGATATACATCGGCGACACCTTCCGCGATCGCGCAGAATTTGAGCGACGAACTGAATTGAAGTGTCTCGCCGACATTCAGCTTTTCGATGAATTGTGCGGTTTTTTCATTGAGGTGGGAGCGGCTGGCGAGCACGCTGAGCTTTTCGGAGGTCGCAGAGCGCACTTTCACGGGTGTCATTTTCAGCCCAGAAAATGGCGCGCCCCGCGATGGCTGCAACTGTGTTGTGTAGGCGGCGTTACGCTCCAGCGTAAGGAACAGTTTTTCGGCCGCGGGGACGTAGATCAGGCCGAACACCGGATAGCGGTTGCGAATGAGCGCGATATTGACAGTGAAATCCTTCCCGCCGCGGACAAAATCCCGGGTTCCGTCGAGCGGGTCCACCAGAAAAAACGGTGCGTCGGGATCGAAATCGTCACCGATTACCGAAACCGATTCCTCCGCAACGACAGCCAGCCCCGGCGCAAGTCTCGCCAGGTCGTTGAGGATCAGCTCCTCGGCGGCCTTGTCGGCGTCCGTGACCGGACTGCCATCCGCCTTGTAATCCACATTGGCGTCGCCTGCGCGATATCGCATGATCAGCTCGCCCGCACTTTGAGCCGTGCGGATCAGCGCCAGCGACAAATCCTTGATATCCTCGTCGTTCATGAGACCCGTCGTTCTTTCTTGATCCAGGAAGCGTAGCTATAACGCGCCTTGCCGCACAGGACTAGCGAGATTGCATTCGGCGCCCTGATTCGTGCGATAGCGTGTTGTGATCATGAAGTGCCAAAGTTTATCCACGTAGGATTGCACAAAAAAGTCTACTGATAACAGTTTCTTACAGAAAAGCAGTTTATGAGAATGGAGAATTAGGGGCGATACGTTTACCCGATTGTACTGACGCGGTTATTCTGCCGCTCCGTGCATTGCACCATCCGCAATCCAGAAGGGGACCTTTTGATGTCACATGGCGCCATTCTCGATGACTTAAATTTCTCTGCGTTCATGTCCAGCAAAATCTGCCATGATCTGGTGGGCCCTGTTGGCGCAATCAGCAACGGTCTGGAGCTTCTTGAAGAAGAAACCGACGAGCAGACAAGGGCGTATGCGCTGGAATTGATTCAGTTCAGCGCCAATGTCGCGCGCAACCGGCTGGAATTTGCCCGTCTCGCCTTCGGTGCCTCCTCCGCGCTCGGCAGCGATGTCGAACTCGAAGTGGTCGAAAAAATCGCCCGCGGCTTCGTTGAGGAAGGCAAACACAAGCTACACTGGTCGAGCTACAGGGGCTATCTGGACAAGACATGTGTCCGCTTCGTGCTCACAATGATCATGATTTCGATGACGTCCGTTCCTGCCGGCGGGGATATTTTCGTCAAGCTGACCGGCGACAAGGATGTGCCCGAACTTGAAATCCGCTGCACGGGCCGCGGCGCGCGCATTCCGCAGGAAATTGCCAGCATGCTGATGGGCAACACGGACGACATCAATCCCCGCTCGATCATCGATTATTACGCGCTCCGGCTTGCGGAAACTTGTCGTATGCCGTTAACGGTGCGGAAAGATGAAGACGATATCGTCTTCAGCGCAAAAACACTTCGATAACAATGACTGGGCGGCTCTGTGAGCCGTCCCGTTTTTTACCAAGGTTTATGTCCGTGTTGCGTCAGTTTGCGTCCAAGTTTCGTTCGAAGAAACTCTGCCTTATCGCCGATAATAGTCTTTTGATTCGGCGTGCGGCGTCCACCATTCTCCATGATATGCGCTTCCAAGTTGCCGAAGCGGATAACGGGCAGGATGTCCTTGCCGCCTGCCGTGAGCAAAAGCCGGATGCGGTGCTGCTCGATGGTATGATCGCAAAGCAAGGCAGTTTTTCCTATCTGCGCATGCTGGCGAACGATTCGGCGGGCGCTTTTCACGATCGTATCAAAATTATCCTGTGCACCGCCGAGCGCAACCCGACCGAAATTGCCCGGGCGATCGACGCAGGGGCCGATGAATATCTGGTCAAACCTTTCGATCGCGCGGTTCTGTACGCGAAATTTCACCAGCTTGGGCTGACCGCGTAAGAATCGTCCGGCCAAACCCTTCTGCTCCTTCAAAGCCACACTCTCGCAATACTCATCGCTTACAGCAGGACCAATCCCCGTGGCGCGCACCTTTAGGCCGCGATCACGAAATTGCGTGATAAGTGACTGGATCTGCGCAAGGAATCACCGTGAGACATGGGCTTTCTCCTGTGAGATTGATCAGAAGGGACATAAGAAATGAGAAGGCTATCGGCACTGACTGCTGCGATTCTGGCGACTGCACTGATCGGGGGCTGTTCGAGCGGCACGACAAGTCAGAGCGTCGCCGAGCCGGTGAACTCTGCCGCCGTACCAACGCCGAATTTGCAGATGATCGACAATGTGGTTGGCACGGGCGCATCTCCAAAACTGGGTGCGACCATGGTCATGCACTATACCGGCTGGATCTACGAGAACGGCGTCAAGGGCCAGAAATTCGATAGCTCCCTCGATCGCGGCGAGCCGTTTGAATTCCAGATCGGCATGGGCAAGGTGATCGCCGGTTGGGACAAGGGCATCGCTTCGATGAAAGTCGGCGGTAAGCGCACGCTTATTATTCCGCCGGAACTCGGCTATGGCGCAACCGGCGCGGGCAATCTCATTCCGCCCAACGCCACATTGATTTTTGAAGTTGAGTTGCTCGACGTAAAGGCCTGATTTTACAATATTAATTCTTACCTTCCCAAGTGAGGTGAGATTGCTGGGGACCCGGGGTGGCGCGCCGCGCCGGTTCCCTCCAGGCATGCGCGCTCGACATGAACGTCCCCCGGTTAACGTATATGCGCTGGACATCAGGGTATAAGCCGCAATAGTATTGCGCGTGTTAACAGATCAAATCATGTATATGATCCAATGCCGGGGGGGATATTATGAAGTCCACGCATCTTTTGCGTTGCAGTCTTGGACTGATTGCGCTTCTGACTGCTATCATTCTTGCGCTCTACGTACCGGCAAACGCCCAGGAATATGAAGAGGGTTTTGGTTATTACGAAGTCAGTGGCGCTAGCGCGCTGAACATTCGCGAACGTCCCTATTTGAACTCACCTGTTCTTGCCGTTGCCGAAGAAGGCGAAATTCTAGTCAAATGGAAGCGCTACTGTTCGCTCAGACCCTGGTGTCCGGTGCAGAAAGGGGACGTCAGGGGATGGGCGGGGAAGGAATATCTGGAGGACGCCGAGCTTGACGATTAGGCGAGGCCCTGGCTTTGCCCGTTTCAGGCTCCAACGCGGCGAAGCGTCAGGTTGATGCGTCCGCCTTCTTTCAGCAGCGAAGACGTTCCTCCAAGAACACGGCTGACGCCATGGTACAGCATTCGCCCCGGTCCCGCCATTATGAGAGCGTCACCTGAGTTGAGCTTGACGGATTGTGACGGGCCGCCGCGTGTCAGGCCGCCAATCTTGAAGATCGCGCTGTCTCCGAGCGATAGTGACACAATCGGCGCATTAAAATCCGTTTCATCCTCATCGCGATGCATGCCCATCCGCGCATTTGCGGCGTAATAATTGATCAGGCACGCTTCCGGAGGGCTTTCATATCGGGTCAGTGAACGCCAGAAATCCATAAGGCGCGCCGGTATTGGCGGCCAGTTTGCCTCAGTTTCAGGGTGGTGCGGCTGGTAGCGATAGCCGCTCTTGTCGGCAACCCAGCCAAGCGGTCCGCAATTCGTCATCATGACCGAAAACGGCTTGCCTGTGCGGGGCATTTGCGGGCGGTAGAGGGGCGCCTGCTCGATGATATCGCGTATGTCGGACAGCAGCTCGGTTTGTACTCGCCTATCGAGATAGCCGGGGTAGTGATCGCAACCGTCTTTTATCCGTAATTTTTGCAATTTCGTTGTGCCTTAGCTGCCGCACCCTTGAATAAACACGCGCTGACCATATTCTCTTGTCATAGAACTCAAGTGTAAGCTTGAAATCCCTGACTTGCGCGCGCATACAGTGCGGCCTATATATCGCCAAAATTCTACAAACAAAGGACAGAGGCGACGAGCGGTCGCAAATGTAGGTAGAGCGGGCGCTGTGGATGCTAACACATTAACAAGGCCTCGTAGTCTGCCGACTGAAAAATATAGAGGGTTTATCGGATGTCGAAAGTCATTGGAATCGATCTCGGTACGACGAATTCCTGCGTTGCCGTGATGGAAGGCATGACGCCGAAGGTCATAGAAAATTCTGAAGGTATGCGGACCACGCCGTCCATGGTTGCTTTCACCAATGAGGGGGAGCGCCTGATTGGGCTGCCCGCGAAACGCCAGGCCGTAACCAATCCAGAAAATACGTTCTTTGCGATCAAACGTCTTGTTGGTCGCCGGTTCGATGACCCGACCGTCAAGAAAGATCAGGCGATCATCCCGTTTGAAATCGTCAAGGGCGACAATGGCGATGCATGGGTGTCGTCGCGCGGCGAGAAATATTCGCCTTCGCAGATCTCCGCTTTCATCCTGCAGAAAATGAAGGAAACCGCAGAAGCCTATCTCGGCGAGACGGTCAGCAAAGCGGTTATTACGGTTCCGGCCTATTTTAACGATGCGCAGCGCCAGGCGACGAAAGACGCCGGCAAGATCGCGGGCCTCGAAGTTCTCCGTATCATCAACGAGCCGACGGCTGCGGCGCTGGCATATGGTCTCGACAAGAAGGACGGCAAGACGATTGCGGTCTATGACCTTGGCGGCGGTACGTTCGACATCTCGATTCTTGAGATTGGTGATGGCGTCTTCGAAGTTAAATCCACCAATGGCGACACGTTCCTTGGCGGTGAAGACTTCGACCACCGGATCGTTGAATATCTTGCCGCTGAATTCAAAAATGAGAGCGGCATCGATCTGCGTGGTGACAAGCTCGCCCTTCAGCGCCTTAAAGAGGCTGCGGAGAAGGCCAAGATCGAGCTGTCATCCGTCAGCCAGACCGACATCAACCTGCCATTCATTACCGCCGATCAGACCGGTCCGAAACATCTGACGATG
>JAHQVI010000248.1 GCA_019634405.1 Hyphomicrobiales bacterium | reverse complement strand
TCATAGGCTTTGAGGATCGTGTTCTTGGTCGACAGGTACAGCGGATAGCCGCGGTTCAGCGCATAATTCATGCTGGCGCGGGCAAAATCGCGGATCGAGCTGTCATGGTTGTACATGCCCATCGCGACGCCGGAGTCGGGGAAGTCGTGAATTTCGTGCTCGATGGTCTCGCTGCCATCTTCGGCAACCCATTTGAGGGTCATCTTGCCCTTGCCGGGAACCTTGAAGTCGGTTGCGCGGTACTGGTCGCCGAAGGCATGACGGCCAACGATGATCGGTTGCGTCCAGCCGGGGACAAGTTTCGGTACGTTCTTGCAAATGATCGGCTCACGGAAGATCACGCCGCCAAGAATGTTGCGGATCGTGCCATTCGGCGAGCGCCACATCTTTTTGAGGCCGAATTCCTCAACGCGCCCCTCATCTGGTGTGATGGTGGCGCATTTGACGCCGACGCCATGCTGCTTGATGGCGTTCGCCGCGTCGATGGTGATCTGATCGTCCGTCTCGTCGCGCTTTTGTACAGAAAGGTCATAATAGAGCAAGTCGATATCAAGGTAGGGATGGATGAGCTTGTCCTTGATCAATTGCCAAATGATTCGCGTCATCTCATCGCCGTCGAGTTCGACGACTGGATTAGCCACTTTTATCTTGCTCATTGCATTCCTCAACCTGCTAAAACAAATCCAATCAATCCAGATGGATTGCGATGCACAATAGTCCAGAGAGGATTTGCCGCCAAGCGGCGAAAGGCTAAGAAGATGAAAAATATAGGGTCAGCCAGTCTGGAACGGCCAGAAATCGGGGATGGCCCGCAGCTTTCTCCCTCTGTTGTCCTTGTCGAGCCGCAATTGGGAGAAAATATAGGGCAGGCCGCGCGCGCCATGGCCAATTTTGGCTTGCGCGATTTGCGGTTGGTTGCACCGCGAGATGGCTGGCCGAATGACAAGGCGCTGGCCAATGCCGCAATTGCGAAGGTGATTGTGGAAAACGCACGGGTCTTCGAGACGCTCGATGATGCGATCGGCGATCTGCACTATGTCTTTGCGACCACAGCCCGCGTTCGGGATATGGTCAAACCCGTGATGACGCCCGAGACGGCGACACGCGACTTGCAGGTGAGATTATCCGGTGGCGAGAAATGTGGCATTTTATTTGGTCGCGAACGGTCGGGTCTGGAAAATGATGAAGTCGCGCTCGCCAATGCGATCGTCATGGCGCCGGTCGATCCGGCCTATGCATCGCTCAATCTTGCGCAGTCGGTTTTGTTGATGGGCTATGAGTGGAGAAAGCTGACCGCAGGTGATTCATTAGGTCGCGCAACGCCTTATGATGGCCCGGCTCAGGAAGGTAATCCCTACACGACTTGCGAGAGCGCAACACGTGAAGAGTTAATCCACTTCTTTTGTCACATCGAAACAGAATTGACGAATTCCGGCTTTTTCAAAACTGACTTCAAACGTGCAAGTATGGTACGAAACATCCGTAATATGTTTTTGCGGGTAGCATTAACTTCGCAGGAAGTCCGGACTTTGCGAGGCATTGTAAGTGCGTTAACAAGACCGCGGCCAAATCGCAACAGTATGAAGTAGCGGGGCCACAGTTGTCATAGTTATGCCGCGTTTATGGTATTGCGGTTCCGTCTATTGAGTGGCAACGTTCACCCGCGCAACGACCAGATGGCAGGGGAAGCAGATGTTGAAGTTGAATCGTTTGGGGTACGCTGTATTTTTGTTGACTGGCTTGGCACTTGCTGCCGGTGCTACAGCGCAGACATCGTCGGAAGGGTCTGAGGATCAGCTCAGTGAAAAATCGGTGAATTTGATCACCGATTTTGCGATGACCACGATCCCCACCGAAATCAAGCAGCCTGACGGCTCGGTTCTCAAGATTGACATTGAGAATGAAGACAAGATCAAGGTTCCGGTCGACGACGCGCGCCGCATCATTATGGTCGCGCGCAATTCGGCGCATGCTCAGATCTGTAAACTGCCGGAGTTGCAGGCGGAAAACTATCTGGCTCTGATGCGCATGGAACAGGCCAAGGACAAATGGTCGAAAGAGCAGATGCTCTTCATCAACCGCCTTCACCTGTTCACCGTCATGTGGCTGACGGGCAATGTAAAACTGGTCGAGAGAGGCGGCGGCGAAAAGCCGGAAGTCATCTCTACGCCGAAGAACACCGAAAAACAGACCTGTTCCGACGACGACAAGAAAAATGTCGAGGCAAGCATTGAAGCTTTCCTGAAATCCGCAGAAAAATCCTGATGCAGGACAGGCCGTTCTTGAGTTGACAGAACGGCCGTGCATCCGTTATCTACGCTGAACAAGGCGGGCAATGATCCGCCTTTTATCATGCCTGCGATGACGCCTGATAAACGTCGTCTGTCATTTTCCGGACATGTGTGATTTGCTGGAAAAGAAGGAGGGCATGGTCACTTTGTCAAACCCTTTCCATTTTGGAGACAAACATGACCAAGCGCATCCGCGCCAAATACAAGATCGATCGCCGCATGGGCGAAAATATCTGGGGCCGCCCCGGAAGCCCGGTTAACAAGCGTGAATATGGTCCCGGCCAGCACGGCCAGCGCCGCCGCGGCAAACCGTCGGACTTCGGTATCCAGCTTCGCGCCAAGCAGAAGCTGAAAGGTTATTATGGCAATATTACCGAGCGTCAGTTCCGCAAGGTTTACGATGAAGCCACACGTCTGAAGGGCGATACGTCGGAAAATCTGATCGGCCTTCTGGAACAGCGTCTCGATGCAATTGTCTACCGGTCGAAATTCGTGCCGACCGTATTTGCGGCGCGCCAGTTCGTAAGCCACGGCCACATCATGGTCAATGGCCAGCGCGTCAACATTCCGAGCTATCGCTGCCGTCCGGGCGACGTCGTGGAAATCCGCGAAACGTCTCGCGAAATGGTTCTCGTACTTGAAGCAAGCCAGAGCAACGAGCGCGATCTGCCGGAATATCTGGATGTCGACCACTCGAAGATGCGTGCGACTTTCAACCGTATTCCTCAGCTTGCCGACGTTCCATACCCCGTCCGGATGGAGCCGAATCTCGTGATCGAATTCTATTCGCGGTAAGCGGGAATACTGGCTTCAGGGAACTTGGCGGGGCTGCAAGCTCCGCCTTTTTGCGTCTGGCAAGGCGCCGGACCGTTCTGATCACGATCTCGTGTGTTCATCAGCCGCGGTCCAGGGGGCATAAGAACAGCTTGGCAAACACGCATTTCCTCTGGGAGAGCTTCGATGGACCCGAAACAGATCGATCAACGAATTTACGACCTGTATGATGAGTATTGCCACAGCACGATGCGTCGGCGTGAATTCCTCGAACGCGCCGCCGCCATTGCTGTTATCGGTGGTTCCGGTTTGGCGATGGCCAAGGCTCTGTTGCCTGACTACGCCAAGGCGCAGATGGTTTCTTTCACGGATGACCGCATCAAGGCGAATTACGTCGAATATGATTCTCCGGGCGGAAATGCGGAGAAGATCCGCGGCTATCTGGTTCAGCCAGCAGGCGAAGGGCCTTTTCCTGCGGCGCTCGTCGTTCACGAAAATCGTGGGCTAAACCCTTATATCGAAGATGTCGCGCGCCGTCTGGCGGTGGAAGGCTTTCTTGCGCTTGCCCCTGATGCGCTGTCCCCGCTCGGCGGTTATCCCGGCAATGATGATGATGGCCGGGTCATGCAACGGCAGCTCGATGCCGGAAAAATCTATATCGATATGCTCAATGGCGCCAAATATGTGAAATCCCATGAATTGTCGAACGGCAAGCTCGGCGCAACGGGCTTCTGTTTCGGTGGCGGCGTTTCGAATTATCTGGCCGTTGAGCTGGGGGACGAGATACAGGCGTCCGCACCATTTTATGGCCGGGCGGCCGATGCGGAGGACGTTCCGAAAATCAAGGCGTCGCTCTTGATACATTATGCCGAGGATGATGAGCGCGTGAACGCCATGCGTCCCGGCTACGAGGAGGCGCTGAAAGCCAATAATGTGGATTATGTGATGCACACATATGAAGGCACCCGCCACGGTTTCCACAATAATTCGACGCCGCGTTACAACGAGGCTGCCGCGAAACTGGCCTGGGACCGCACGATTGCTCTGTTCAAGGACAAGCTTGCCTGACGATGCGCTTTGACGCTTCGTCCCGTTGTGGTCTTGCACGGGACGAAGCGTCTCCATGTCTTAATCGCATATTTCGCGCAGATAGCCCATATGCGACCATCCTTCCACGCCGTTATATTCGATAAGGCCCCAGCGGCCCTTACGGCGAATTAACGCGACATCATCGCCATTTGGCGGAATATGTCCCACGATGCGTGATCTGGGGGACGGCCAGGCGCGGATGTTCAGGACGTCATTATAGGCAACGCCCTTGACCCGATAGGTGCAATCGTCATATGCGCTGGCTGTGCTCATGGAAAACGCGCCCGCTGTCAGGAGGGCCAGCGATGCCGCAAGAGACTTGATCATGACTTCGTTCCTCATGTGTGACGCTGCGGGCATTGCCGGTGAAGAGACAAGCCCCTGGTTTCAGCCATAGTCAAACTTGTCATAACCGCTGATGAACAGGTGATTCATAAATGGGCAAGCAAATTTACACGAGGCGCTTTTCTTGCGGAATAAGCGTAAATGGTGCATCACATGGCAAAGACGCCGAAACGCGGTAAGGACGGCCCGTCAGCTGGCGGACAGCGCAGCCTGAAAGTCAAGGTGCGTACGGCGAAGCGGCGCAAGATCTCATCGACGCGCTGGCTGGAGCGTCAGCTCAACGATCCTTATGTCGCCGCGGCGAAACGGGATGGTTATCGCTCCCGCGCTGCCTTCAAGCTTGCCGAGATCGATGATCAGTACAAATTGCTGAAGCCTGGCGCGGTGGTCGTGGATCTGGGCGCGGCGCCTGGCGGGTGGTCGCAGGTTGCCGCCGAACGCGTCAAGCCGGATGTGGCTGGCGGCGCAGTTATTGCGATGGATCTGAGCGAGATCGACGCCTTGCCCGACGTCGATTTCCTCCACGGCGATTTCATGGACCCCGATGCGCCCGACCGGCTGTTTTCCGCGCTTGGCGGACGCCGTGTTGATGCGGTCGTGTCCGATATGGCCGCGCCCGCAACCGGACACCGGCAGACCGATCATTTACGGATTATGGGACTTTGCGAAGCCGCGCTTGACTTTGCGCTGGACGTGCTGGCCCCGGAGGGCGCGTTCCTTTGCAAGGTGCTGCAAGGGGGAACCTCGAATGACATGCTGACCACAATGAAGCAGTCCTTCAAGACGGTAAGGCATGTAAAACCCAAGGCTAGCCGCGCTGATTCTGCTGAGCTGTATGTACTTGCAACCGGATTTCGCGGGAAATACGAAGGGGTTGATCCGAATAATGAACCCGAGACTAGGCAGTCGTAAGCCGAGGTGTTAAAACTGCCGGTGAAAACGGCAAATTTGCCCTCCTCCATCAGTTACAGAGATCTATCGTATGGCAAAACTTCGGCCGGGAACTGCGCTTACCTTTGACGATGTACTCCTGCGGCCTGCCCATTCGGATGTCATGCCGACAGCAGTCGACGTTACGACATGGGTTACGCGCAAAATTAAGCTCAATATTCCCGTTATCTCATCAGCCATGGACACGGTCACCGAGGCGCGCATGGCGATTGCGATGGCTCAGGCAGGCGGCATGGGTGTCATTCACCGCAATCTGGAGCCGGCGGAACAGGCTGAACAGGTCCGCAAGGTCAAGAAATACGAATCCGGAATGGTCGTCGATCCCGTGACGATCGAACCGGATGCGGATCTTCAGGAAGCGCTCAACCTGATGAGCCTTCATTCGATTTCCGGCATTCCCGTTGTGATGCCGCCGGTCAACGGTTCCACGGACGGCAAGCTGGTCGGCATTCTGACCAACCGCGATGTGCGTTTCGCAACCAATATGGAGCAACCCGTTTCCGAACTCATGACGCGGAAGGACCTCATCACGGTCCGCAAGGGCGTGAGCGGCGAGGAAGCGATGCGCCTTCTGCATCAGCACCGTATCGAGAAACTTCTGGTCGTGGATGATGATTATGGTTGTATCGGACTGATCACGGTCAAGGATATCGAAAAGGCCCGCCAGTTTCCACATGCGGCGAAGGATGATCAGGGGCGTCTGCTGGTGGCCGCTGCGACCACCGTTGGCGATAGCGGCTTTGAGCGTAGCGAGCGGCTGATCGAGGCTGGATGCGACATGCTCGTGGTTGATACTGCGCACGGCCATTCCAGCAAGGTTCTGGATGCGGTCAACCGGATCAAGCGCTTGTCGAATTCCGTTCAGGTGGTTGCAGGAAACGTCGCGACCGCGGAAGGCACAAAGGCGCTGATCGATGCCGGTGCGGATGCGGTCAAGATCGGTATCGGTCCCGGATCGATCTGCACGACGCGCATTGTTGCCGGGGTTGGCGTGCCGCAACTGACAGCCATCACCGACTGTGCGGAGGAAGCCGCCAAAGCGGGCGTTTCGGCCATTGCGGATGGCGGCATCAAATATTCCGGCGACATGGCCAAGGCGCTGGCGGCGGGCGCGCAATGCGTCATGATCGGCTCGCTCCTGGCGGGTACGGATGAAAGCCCGGGCGAGGTCTTTCTCTATCAGGGGCGCTCATATAAATCCTATCGCGGGATGGGCTCGATAGGCGCGATGGCGCGCGGCTCGGCGGACCGCTATTTCCAGCAGGAAGTCAGGGATACGTTCAAGCTTGTCCCGGAAGGTATTGAGGGGCAGGTGCCCTATAAGGGGCTGGTGAGCAGCGTTCTGCATCAGCTGGTCGGCGGGGTGCGCGCGGCCATGGGCTATACAGGCGCTGCGTCGATGGAGGCGTTCCACGAGCGCGCCCAATTCGTCCAGATCACCAATGCCGGCCTTCGCGAAAGCCACAGCCATGATGTGACGATCACGCGCGAAAGCCCGAACTACCCGCTCTTCAGCTAAATCTCGCACCGGGGGCGTTGGGCCCCCGGCCAATCCCGCTCAATCCGACGCTTTGATCGCTTGCCGAGACGGAAACCATGCAAACTGCGATAATTTATCCCGTTGTTGTACAGATCTTTCTGACGCTGCTCATTGGGATTCGAATGGCGTCACTGCGCGGGAACGAACTTCGCTCAAGCCGGATAAGCCCTTCCGAAATCGCAGTCGATAACGCCAACTGGCCGGATGATGTAAGAAAATGCGGCAATAGCTACAGCAACCAATTCGAAATGCCGGTTCTGTTTTATGTGCTGTGCATTCTCGCCATGCTGGTCAATATGGCGGATTTTATCGCTGTTGCGCTGGCCTGGATCTTTGTTATCAGCCGGATCGTTCACGCATTTATTCATAATACGCATAACAACCTCACCCAAAGGGGGCTTGTCTTCTCCATCGGCGCGGCCGTTGTTGCCCTGCAGGCGATGTATCTTCTCATTCGCCTGCTCGCCGTACAGATTTAAGCAAATCCCATGAAGCTTGCCGGACAGATTTCAGCGGCCATCGAGGTTCTTGCCGACATTGAAAAGACCCATCGTCCGGCATCGCTCGCGCTTGGTGACTGGGGGCGAAGCCATCGTTTTGCCGGTTCGCGCGATCGCTCCGTCATCGGGACGCTCGTCTACGATGCACTGCGCAAGCGTTCATCGCTTGGCTGGATGATGGGGGACGATAAGCCACGCGCGCTGCTTTTGGGCGTCCTGCGCCATGTCTGGCAGCTGGACGTGGATGCGATCGCGGCGCTTTGCGACGGTTCGCAATTCGGGCCGCTCCCGCTTGGCGAAGCGGAAATGCTTCGATTGGGGGGCGGCGCTCCCGATCTCACGGAGATGCCGGGACCGGTTGCCGCTGACATGCCGGCCTGGCTGTTCGACGATGTCTATACGGTGCAGCTGGACCGCGCAATTGCGGTCGGAAAGGCCCTTGCCGAGCGCGCGCCGATCGACATCCGCGTCAACACGCTCAAATCCGACCGGGACCGCGTGCTGAAAGCGTTCCAGAAATACGGCGCGACGCCTACGCCTTACTCGCCAGCCGGCGTGCGTATCCCGGCCCCGGGCCCGCAAGCGAAAAATCCGAACATCGAGGCGGAGACTGCCCATGGCAAGGGTTGGTTCGAAGTGCAGGACGAAGCCTCGCAAATTGCCTGTTTCATCTCTCGGGCTGCGCCGAGGCAGCAGATTCTCGATCTCTGCGCCGGTTCGGGCGGAAAGACGCTGGGATTTGCCGCACTCTCCCAGAATACCGGGCAGATTTTCGCCTACGACAATGACAAGCAGCGGCTGCGTCCGATTTTCGAGCGGCTGAAACGCTCCGGCGCGCGCAATGTCCAGGTTCTTTCCGCGGGCGACGCCGAGGCGCTTGCCAGCCTTACCGGAAAGATGGATCTGGTCTTTGTGGACGCCCCCTGCTCGGGTTCGGGCGTATGGCGGCGGCGGCCCGACAGCAAATGGCGCCTGACGCCGGAGGCGTTGATGCAGCGCGTTGCGGAACAGCGCGAAGTGCTTAATCTTGCCGCCCCGCTGGTCAGACCCGGCGGAACGCTCATCTATGCGACCTGCTCCATCCTGCCCGCAGAGAACAGCCGGCAGACCAGCTGGTTTCTTGGCCAGCATGAAAATTTCATCGCAAAGCCGTGGCAGGATTCATGGGACGGAGCCGGTCTTGGCCCGCTACCAGACCACTATACCGGTGGTCTGGCGCTGCAGCTTGACCCGGCCTTTCACGGTACGGATGGTTTCTATGTGAGTATTTTACGCAGTGTTGCTTGATAGGCGCTTGAAATTATTTACAGCTTTGTGGGCAATCAATACTACTAACTTGCCCCATTATCGCCTTTCTGCTTGTGTTGGGTCATGATCAACCGGAATGAGAGGCTGTTTGAATGGTTGTCCAGCCGATATCGCGCCATTCGCAGTTTTAACGTAAACGGTGAAAGAGAGGCCCATTATGGGGGTACTTAAAACACTTTTGGGGATGGTGATTCTTCTGGCCATTGTAGTGTTCGGTTACTGGCTTTACGCGACCTATACTTCGGCAAATGCTGATGATCCCATCTGGGCGCAGATTAATGAATATATGCCGGAGGAGCTTCGTAAATGGTCCTGCGAGCAGATGAATGCGCGGTTGATTGAAGAAGATGCGCCCGCCACCTGCGCTGATGTCTGGCAAGCAGCCATCGGACCGAATATAGACGCGGAGCCGATTTTGGAGACGCTTTCCGGGGAGCGCGGCGTGACCGCTGCGGACGGTGTGGTCGAGACTCGCGCGCAATCATCATCTGCGCCGGAGACATCAGTTGAAAAAGCTCAGCCTTCATCAGCTGGTTTGCCTATCAACGATTATTGAGTTGCCGTTCGCGGTCTGCGCGATGTGGAAGAGTTGAGGCGCCACCACCGCCCCGCTTGACGCGAGGGCTTGCCGGTGCTACGCGCGCTTATGCTTGATACAATCCTGATCATTGATTTTGGCAGCCAGGTCACGCAGCTCATCGCGCGCCGCATCCGTGAAGCCGGCGTCTATTGTGAGATCGCGCCGTTCCAGAATGCCGCCGATGCATTCGCCGCGCTCAAACCGAAGGCCGTCATCCTGTCGGGCGGACCCGCGAGCGTCCACGAAAGCGGAACGCCGCGCGCGCCTGACGAAATCTTCACTGCCGGCATTCCGGTGCTTGGTATCTGCTACGGTCAGATGGCGATGGCGGCTCAACTTGGCGGACAGACCGAACCCTCCGATCACCGTGAATTCGGCCGCGCGCTTATCGAAATTCTGGATGACAACCAAATTTTCGATGGCGTATGGCGCAGGGGGGAGCAGCATCCCGTCTGGATGAGCCATGGCGACCGCGTCATCGCATTGCCGCCAGGCTTCAAGGCCTATGCCGCGTCGGCGAACGCGCCATTTGCGGTTGCCGCCGATGAAGAGCGCCGTTTCTATTCCTTCATGTTTCATCCCGAAGTCATGCACACGCCGGACGGCGCAAAGCTGATCACCAATTTCGTACGCAAAATCACTGGTTGCGGCGGCGACTGGACGATGGGCCGCTTTCGCGACGAGATGATCATGAAAATCCGCGAACAGGTTGGCGATGCGCGCGTGATCTGCGGACTTTCGGGCGGTGTGGACTCTGCTGTCGCCGCCGTGCTGATCCATGAAGCGATTGGTAAGCAGCTCACCTGTATTCTTGTCGATCACGGATTGATGCGGCAGGGTGAAGCGGCGGAGGTCGTCTCGCTGTTTCGCGGCGCATATAATATTCCGCTCGTTCTGGCGGATGCGTCCGACCGTTTCATTGGTGCGCTTTCCGGCGTGACCGATCCGGAGACGAAGCGCAAGACAATCGGCGGATTGTTTATCGACGTATTCGAGGAAGAAGCCGAAAAGCTGGGGGGGGCCGATTTTCTTGCGCAGGGAACGCTCTATCCGGATGTGATCGAGAGCGTGTCGTTCACCGGCGGCCCGTCCGTCACCATCAAGTCGCACCACAATGTTGGCGGTCTGCCGGAACGGATGAATCTGAAATTGCTGGAGCCACTGCGCGAATTGTTCAAGGACGAAGTGCGCGTACTCGGGCGTGAGCTTGGATTGCCCGAGACATTTGTCGGCCGTCATCCATTTCCCGGGCCGGGTCTGGCAATTCGAATACCCGGTGAAGTCACGCCTGACCGTCTCGAAATCCTGCGCAAGGCGGACGCGATTTATCTCGATGAGATCCGCAATGCCGGTCTTTACGACAAGATCTGGCAGGCGTTCGCCGTGCTTCTTCCTGTGCGCACGGTCGGCGTCATGGGGGATGGGCGCACCTATGATTTTGTCTGCGCCTTGCGTGCGGTGACGTCAACCGATGGTATGACCGCCGACTATTATGATTTCAGCCATGATTTTCTCGGCCGCGCCGCAACGCGAATCATCAATGAAGTCAAAGGCATCAACCGGGTCGTCTACGACATTACATCGAAACCGCCCGGCACGATCGAGTGGGAATAGTCCAAGCCGGCTGCAACGGTCTGCCCGAATTTTTCGTGCCGTCGGTGATCGGGGCGGCGCGCGGTCAGTGCCTCAACAGCGTTTCCTGCTGCGAATAATGCCGCTCATACCGATATTCCGTCGGAGACAACTGGGTAGGGCCGATGATGAAGGTGGCGTTCGAGACGAACAGAACCGCGGCGAAGGCGCTGAGAAGCGAGTGCTTATAGGGAAATGACGAGGCGGTGAAGCATATCAGAAGAATGAGCATATGCGCTGACAGGACTGGCGCGCTTTGAAGCAGCGGTTCCGATGAATACCAGATAAAGAAAAACACGCCGCGCAGGAGCGAATAGGCTGCAAGGGCAAGAAGAAGCGGCGTATGACGTGAATGGGTGGTTCCGCGACCGGGGACCAGACATGCGGCGACCATGATGGTCACGGCGATGATGAGCAGGGCGGGACCGGCAGCGGTGAAATAGGATAGAAATGTAGGTTCAAAAAAACCCCCTTCATTGTAATATGACACGATCGTCGACGTCGGGGCCACGAAGCTGAAAAGCACCCATTTCAGAATGAAGATGTAGATTTGTTCAAGATTCCATTTGCTATCTGCCATGTAATAGAGAAGTAACTTTAGGTGAGATCCTCCTTCATCGCTTGTCCCCCTTGTAAAAACCACCCCATTTACAACAAGTTCCAGTAATAAAAGCGCAAAAGGCGCAACCAGCGCATGCGGAACCAGCCATTTTAGCTCGTCGAATTTCCAGCCGCGGCGCAGCAATATGTCGACGGCAGGTATGACGACAAGAAATCCTGAGACGATTTCATTCATGCACGCCGCAAAGAGCGTTACCGTCAACAATACTGCGCGGGTATTGGACCAGTTTTGCCGAATATTGAGGTAAAGGGCGATATAGAGCGTTGAGAGCGTCGCTGTCAGGATCTTGGATTCTTCGATGCTGGAAAAATACCAGATGCTCAAGGAAGAGCCGTAGATAATGCCGCAGAGCAGCACATAGCGGCGGGGCACGACTGCGGAGAACGCCCATAGCGCGGCGCACACTCCGGCCGCGCCGATCCCTGCAAACATGGCCATGAGGATGCGCGATTCCTCAATGAAGCTGGTGAGCGGCTTGAACACGCTCATCCAGAAAAGCGCCAGACCGACGGTCAGCGGATGGAAGCGTGCGGCGCGTTCGACGATTTGCCCGTCTGCGAGACCGGAAAAAAAATCGGTATCCGCGCTGAAATGGTAGTTTGCCGACCGGCTCTCCAGAATGATTGAAGATCCGTAATAAACACAAAACGCAGCGAAGGCCGCTATTACGAAAATATAAGGACGTAATGCAATCTCTTTGAAGGTTTCTTGCTGTCGCAATGTCAGTTTCCCCAATCCGGCAGGCAGCTATGTGGTGACCTTGCTGCTTTGTGAGTGGGCGAAGATTTGAACATCCAAGTTCATTGCGATGGTCTGAAATCCAGATTTCAACCAAGACTTAGCAATAGCTTTCAAAATCAGATCTTATAATATGAAAGCATGAAACTGCTGAAATAAACCTTTAGATCATGACTGATTTTATACATCGAACAGAACCTCGTTCATTTCGCCCTTCTAGGGTAAGGGTTTGATATTTTAATGATCGTATCCGGATGTGATAATTACAGCACATAAGTCTAGTCGCAGCGGGCCCTGCATTGTCGGCATCGGCCGCTATTGGGATTTTTACTGCAACTCTTTGCGCATTCCTTGCACGGATTGTTGGGGCCATAGGGGCCATATCCCCAATAGGGCCCGCCCAGGACATTAGCTCCCGTCTTACGCTTTTTTTTGGCTTTCTTCCGTTCGTCCTCGGCTTCAAGCAGAAGATGCTCGCCGATCCTGAACTCGTATAGCTGATCGGCGACCGATATGAAGCCGGCAGTGGCTGGTTGTGGACCAGAGCTG
>JAHQVI010000247.1 GCA_019634405.1 Hyphomicrobiales bacterium | reverse complement strand
GGTTGCGCAGTTATCATTTCTCACGACCGTATGTTCCTTGACCGTTTGGCAACGCACATTCTTGCGTTTGAAGGCGACAGCCACGTCGAATGGTTTGAAGGCAATTTCGAAGCCTATGAAGAAGACAAGCGCCGCCGTCTCGGCGACGCCGCAGTTGAGCCGCATCGTGTCACGTTCCGGAGGTTCGAACGGGCGTAAGACCATGAAAAGCATATGCGTCTTTCTTGGATCGAATGAAGGAGCCAGTCCGCTCTACGCCAAGGCGGCTGAAGAAATGGGGCGCGTGACGGCGGAGCGAGGCATGACGCTGGTCTATGGCGGCGCCAATATCGGACTGATGAAAATCCTTGCCGATAGCGCCCTTGCGGCCGGCGGCAAGGTCGTCGGCATCATACCGACCCAGCTCGTCGACAAGGAACTCGCCCATCCCGGTTTGACGGATCTGCGGATCGTCGGCTCGATGCATGAACGCAAGGCGATGATGGCGGAGCTATCGGAGGCTTTCATCGCGCTACCGGGCGGCATCGGCACGCTCGAAGAATTTTTCGAAGTCCTCACCTGGACAATGCTGGGCTTCCACGAAAAACCGTGCGGCGTTCTCAATGTGAACGGCTATTACGATCTTATGGCCCGGTTCCTCGATCACACGGTCGGGGAAGGTTTCGTCATACCGGCCTACCGAAGCATGGTTATCCCCAGCGACCGGCCGGACGATCTGCTCGACAAACTCGCCGCCTACAAATATGTGCCGGTGCATAAATGGCTGGATTCGAAGTCAGATCTTTAAGCGGCGTCTTCCCGATCAATCGGAGACATCAAATTTAAGTGGAAACGCCGCCTTCGGTTTGCGGGGACGGGCCGGGGCGCATTTTCCACAGTAAACGCCGCGATTCGCAGCCCGACTATTGACGGGCCGGTTCTCAGCAAGCCCGGATCCCAAAGACGTCACAAATTCTTCGGCGTCGTCTCATCGGCTGCCTGCCGCTTAAGGCGGCCTTGGCGTGCGAGATAGCGTTCGCGCATGATGACAATCAGGCTTGAGCTGATGATGATCGCTGCTCCGCCAAGAATATTCACCGTCGGCATTTCCGAAAAAATCAGCCAACCGAACAGCATCGCCCAGATAATCTGCGTATAATTCAGCGGTGCAATCAATCCGGCGGGTGCATATTTGAACGCCATCGTCATGCAGATCTGCATAAGAAAGCCGGAAATTCCCAGACCTAGAATATAAGGCAGATCGGTCCACCCCGGCACATGCCCGAAAAATGGCATAGCCGGCGCAAGGATCAGCATACCGATAAACAGGAAATAGAAGGTCACCGCCTGCGGCGCTTCGCTCTGCCCCAGCAGCCGCAAGATCACCCCCAGCGTCGCGGCGGCGAACGCGCCGCCCAGCGCGCAGGCCGTACCGACAAGGCTCCAATCTTCGCCGCCGGCTCCCGGCTGTACGACGATCAAAACGCCCGCAAACCCGACAAGCACGGCGGTCGCGCGGTAGGGACCGACCGCTTCGCCCAGAAAAATCATCCCGAGCACCGGCATAAACAGCACCGAAGCGAATAAAACCGTGGTGGCATTCGCCATTGGCAGGAGCGAGAACGCGCCGAACACCATCACGACATTGCCCGTACCGATCAGCGCGCGGATAGCAATAATGCCCGGCCTGCTGCGAATACGCAGAAATCCTCTTTGCGAGGGAAATGCAAGCAGTACGGCAAAGGGCATGAGCGCGACGATATTGCGCCAGAAGGCGATTTCGACCACATTGAGCCGATCGCTCAGCAATTTGGCGAAAAGCGTCATGAAACTGAGCGCCAGAAATGCGGCTAGCCCCAGGACCACACCGTGAAGCGGCGAGTCGGCAGAGGCGGTCGCCTGTGACGCGCTGGCGTCCTGACTGGTTTTGCTTAAGGTCATTGATCAGACGTCTAAAAGACGACGCGCGAACGATATCAGGCGCATCATTTTGATTTGCATTGCAACTTTAACATGAGCTGAGCCCCTGGTGTCAAAAACTCCAGCGTGCGCTCGCTTGCGACTGCCCCTTGCAAAGTCCCCCCATGAAGGCACATATTCGATGAACGGAACCGAGGTGATGAGAATGACGACCAGAGAACGTCCGAAAGTCATGACATTGACGGAAGATGCGGCTCAGCGGATCAAGACGATCATGGCGAATAGCGATGACGATGTTGTCGGCCTGCGCGTCGGAATCAAGAAAGGCGGCTGCGCTGGCATGGAATATACGATGGAGTACGCCAGCGAACAGCGCCAGCATGAAGAAGTGGTGGTAGACAAGGGTGTGCGTATCTTGATCGAGCCCAAGGCGGTTCTCTTTCTACTGGGCACCGAAATGGATTACCGGACAGAGAAGCTGTCATCCGGGTTCGTCTTCAACAATCCGAACGAAACCAGCGCATGCGGTTGCGGCGAATCGGTCGCAATAACGCCGGCAAAGCTGGATGCCTGAACGGTTTGAGTTGAGCTAAAGTTAAAGGCTGGCGATGAGGCCAGCCTTTTCTCAGTCTGATGAACTATGTGAAAAGTCAGCGGACGTAAGGGCACAGACGCTTGCGACCGCTATAAGTCGTATACCGGCAAGTGTCCCACTCAAAGGACCGGTATTTTCTCTCGCAGCGCTCTTTTTCCTCGATTGTTCCGCAACTGGAACGGCGATAATAGGAATTGTCGCCATAGTAGTCGTCGTAATAATAATCCCGGTAGCCGTAGTGACCGAATCTCAAAATGAAGCGCGGTCTGTGGCGGTAGTATCTCCGGTGGCGACGACTTCTGGAAAAGTGACGTTTACGTCTCCACCTTTTGCCCGAGTAACCGCGTCTTTCGCTCAAATAACGTTTGCGCCAATGGCGCCGCTTGCTCAAGCGCCGTTTGCGCCAGTGACGCCGTTTTCTCACTTCGTGCGTCATCGCCTGTTTCTCGGCAACAGCGTCGATAGCAGGAAGAGCGGTTTTCATCGCTGCGTCAGAAGATTGTCCAGACAACACAGTTGCCAGCAGAGCCACCCCAAACGCAAACGCCATATTTATATGTATGCGCATTGCATTCACCTCCGGTTGAGGATTTCTATGCTTAAAATTTTAGCAGAAGAATTGTGACACTTTTTGTCAGCTTTAGTTCAATTCCAAGACGTATTGTGTCAAAAGCTATCCGTTCGCAAATATCCGTCTGGCGAATTTGCGCTCATAAACCCGAGCGGCATGAGGCCAATCTGGCGTCCGTCTTACCGGTGATGCTCAGCAGCGTGTTGGCGGGACCGGCATGAAAGCGGCCGTGGAAGCGATCCGTCGCCCTCCGAGCCATCGCCAACCCGATTTTTTATATACCGCTCGGGCGAATCTCCTTTCACGATGACAGCCCTTTGCGCGGACCGATTTATCGCCATGGCTACCGAACAATTAAGGATCCGGTTCCATTTCCTGCTCTTAGGTCGCAAAATGCGCCAGTATCCTGCTGATGTGCGCACAAGCCAGGCCGAAGCAAGTGTTTGAAGATAAACCAATTGTGCCAATGAGAGACAATCTTGCAGTGGAGGAAGTGCTTTCAGCACAGATCCTCGCCATTTCGATGGCAGGCACAAAAGGGAGGATGAGAATGGTGCGGTCGAGAGGACTTGAACCTCCACGGGTTGCCCCACAGCGACCTCAACGCTGCGCGTCTACCTGTTCCGCCACGACCGCACTACAATTCCGGTTTATCAAGAATCTTGCTCGAAAAATGAGGAGCAAGACGACGCGCCGGAACGAATGTTGCGAAGCATTAGCAAAGGGAAGAGTTTAATGCAAGCAGCCCTTGTCGGATCGTGCGCAAAAGAGCAGTTGAGAGGGCGGGCAGCAACGTACGCAGAGCTAAATCGTTGCATACCACGCCACTGACGCTTGACTGCAAGGACCATCGCAGAATTGAGTTATGAATTGGTAAAACGGCAATGATACCCGAGAAAAAAAGTAGCTTTGAGATTGCGAGTTCTGACGTGGAATGGCGTATTTCGGACAGGCCGGTTCCCTACCCCGACGCGGTTGCGGAAATGGAGCGCATCGCCGCGGATATCAGTTTAGGAAACGCGCCCGAAACCGTCTGGCTTCTCGAACATCCACCAATCTATACGGCAGGCACGAGCGCGCAAGCCAACGACCTGATTCGTCCGGATCGTTTCCCCGTCTACAAGACCGGGCGCGGCGGCCAGTACACTTATCATGGGCCGGGTCAGCGTGTTGTTTACCTTATGCTGGACCTGACAAGACGCGGCAGGGACGTGCGCCGCTTCGTGTGCCAGATCGAGAGCTGGATTATCGACGCGCTCGGTCAACTGGACGTCAAAGGGCACACACGCAAAGGCCGGACCGGAATCTGGGTGGCGCGACCGGACAAGGGCCCGCAGGTCGAGGACAAGATTGCAGCCATCGGCATCCGCGTGCGCCGCTGGGTTACATTTCATGGCGTCAGCCTCAATGTTTGTCCAAATTTGACGCATTATGCCGGCATCGTCGCATGCGGTATTACGGATCAGGGCGTAACGAGTCTTGCAGATATGGAAAAAAAATATTCTCTTAACGATGCAGATAGAGCGCTTATTGCCTCATTCCCGAAACATTTTGACCTCAAATCAGTAGGTGAAGAAAGTTTAACAATTTAAAAAATGTGCAATGACAGCGATCTATGGCGTAAATTCGTGCTTTATAACAAAATTCCTTAGCAGAAGGAGATTTACGCACGGCCGTCCCGAAAACTCGGAAAACTAGATAAGGGACATTGACCAGTGTTCTATTTTACACGAGGACATACACTGTTTTTTGACTTGTTACATTTCAGAGCCATCCGGCATTTGGCCTTGACCCCTTTAGTAAAGCGTTAAGCGATGGATCAGACTACAATCATGGATCAGGTTTCCACAGGCGGCCAAAAAGAAAGAATCCGCAAACTCCGGCGCCGTTTGCAGACATCCGAAACATTCGTAATGCCGGAGGTTTGGGATGTGGCCAGTTCCCGTGTTATGGCCGATGCTGGCTTCGAGTTTGTGGGGATGTCGGCAACGGCGCTTGGCTGGTCGCTAGGCTATGCAAAGACTGACCGCATTCCTGTCGATGACATGCTGACCATGGCTGCGCGCATTGCGAAAGGCTTTGAAATCCCCCTCAATGTCGATCTGGAAGGCGCATCCGGCCGCTCGCTCGAAGAACTGCAATATGCGGTCGGAGCAGCGGTTTCTACTGGATGTGTTGGCGTAACTTTGAGCGATGGCGGGCGCAATGGCGCGCATGGCATCGTTTCTGTCGATGAGATGGCTGAATGCGTTCGCGCGATGAAAGCTGCAACTGCCGAAGCGAAAATGCCCGCGGTGATCACGATCAGTACGGAAGCTTTTCTGCTCGGTCCGAAAGTACATTCCCCGTTTGAGACAACGGTCGAGCGCTCGGAAGCCTATTTCGCCGCTGGCGCAGATTGCGTCCTCGTGCCCGGCGTACAGCACATCCAGATTCTGGAAAAGCTTGCAACGGTCGTCGACGGTCCGCTGGCGATCTCGGTTTCTCACAGCCCTGCCCCCGATCTCAAGGCCTTTGCCGAAATCGGTATTTCCTGCATCACGCTGGGCAGCGGCCTGTTCCGGTCTCTGCTCGGGAATATGCGATACAAGACCGAGGAATTGATCGCGTTCGGACAGTTCAACCAGTTCGACAAGGCGGTCACGGAAGTGCAACTCGAAGAGCTGATAGCCAATTTTCGTGGGCCGGACTAAATTTCTGGCTGCTCACCCCTCGCAATAGTATTCTAGCGTCCTGAACAAGGACGCCGGATATGACATCAAACGTAAACAACTCCATCGTCATTGCAAGCATTGCACGCACGCCCATTGGCGGATTTCAGGGCGAATTATCGGCGCTGCCGGCCCCAAAAATCGGCGCAGCAGCGATTTCCTCGGCGCTTTCCCGCGCCAGCCTCAAACCTGAACAGATAAGCGAAGTCCTGATGGGCTGTGTGCTTCCGGCCGGTCAGGGTCAGGCCCCGGCGCGGCAAGCCGCGTTCGGCGCAGGATTGCCCGAGGCTGTTCCGTGCACAACCGTCAACAAAATGTGCGGCTCGGGCATGAAAACGCTGATGATGGCTCATGATGCGCTGCATGCGCGCCCGGATGACATCTTGGTTGCGGGCGGCATGGAAAGCATGACCAATGCGCCCTATCTGCTTCCCAAGGCGCGCAATGGCATGCGGCTTGGGCATAGCCAGGCCCTCGATCACATGTTCATCGACGGGCTTGAAGACGCCTATGATACAGGCCGTCTCATGGGGACCTTCGCTGAAGACACAGCCCAGCATTACCAGTTCACCCGCACGGAACAGGACAATTACGCTATCAGTTCACTGGAGCGGGCCAAGGCAGCCAATGAAAGCGGCAAGTTCGCCGACGAAATAGCGCCGATTACAGTTCAGAACCGGAAAAGCGAAAAGCTCGTCGAACGGGACGAACAGCCCTTTACCGCAAAGCCGGAAAAAATTCCGCAACTTCGCCCTGCCTTCCGCCCGGATGGTACGGTAACGGCCGCCAATTCCAGCTCGATCTCAGATGGCGCTGCAGCGCTCGTCATGATGACGCTGGGTCAGGCCGAGAAACTTGGCGTCAAGCCGCTGGCGAGAATTTGCGGCGTCGCGGCCCATGCGCAGGCCCCGGCCTGGTTCACGACCGCCCCGATTGAAGCGATTCGCAAATTGCAGGAAAAAACCGGTTGGCGGACCGCCGACGCCGACCTTTACGAGATCAATGAAGCTTTCGCCGTCGTCGCGATGGCTGCCATCCGCGATCTCAGCCTGCCGCGCAATATTGTGAATATCAATGGCGGCGCCTGCGCGCTCGGCCATCCGATCGGCGCATCGGGTGCCCGAATCGTCGCAACGCTGATCAATGCGCTGAAACAGGAAGGCGGTAGAAAGGGTGTTGCAGCGATCTGCATCGGTGGCGGTGAGGCAACCGCGCTGGCTGTCGAGTTGATATAGTGGTAGCTCCCCCGGATGCTCTGACAGACGTCCGGGGTGAACAGCAAACACGTCAGGCGGCTATTCAGCCTGCCATGGCTCGTAATCGGCAGGCGCGCCGCTGCGGCGTCCGGGCTTGAGGATGCTTCCCGGCGGGCGGTACGCCTGCGCCGTGCCGGTCATGTTCGCAATATGCGGTTTCTGCCAGGACTTGGCCTGATACGCCCCGGTTGGGGGCTCATCCACGATGTAATGCAGCCAGCCATGCCATTCCGGCGGAACTTTCGATGCCTCGGCCTCGCCATCATAGATCACCCAGCGGCGCGGCTTTCCGGCAGGACCGATATTGTTTTTGTCCTCGTAATATTTGTTGCCGAAGCTGTCCTCACCGATGGAGGTCCCATGCCGTGAGGTATAGAGACGGGTCGAAAGAGTTGTCCCGTTCCACCAGGTAAAAAGGTCGCTGAAAAGGCCCATCGAAATCATCCGGTTTGTTCGAGCGGAATATCGCACTGCATCATCAGAATGTCCAGCACAGGTGATTCGGCATCACGCTAGCAAAGAAATCAGAAAACGTCGTTCACGCGTTAAGCTGTTGACGTAAACTGGATAAGCGACCATGGGGACGATTCCCCGCGTGAAGCTAGAGCGAGAATCCCCTAGTTTCCTTGTTTACAGGGCTAATTTCTCATAATGCGCAAGCCGATGGGGTGCAATAGATCAACAATATATGGTGGTCGAAGTTTTTTTTCGCCCAACCACTGGTGCGCATCGTGTGAATCAGGCAGATTAGTTTTCGAGAGAATAAATGGTGCGCCGCAGCTTGCGGCAAACCAAGATGTTTAACCTCGCACCGGCGCCACTCCTAGTGTCGGAAGTATTCATGAGTCCGTCCGTTAGCAAGCGGTGTCACGGCCAATGCTGACGGGCTTCAATGTGTTCTAAGTTCCCGGCGTTGTGTTTCGGTCAATGCTCAAGGGCAGTCCCGCGTAATATCCCTTAATGCTGTTGTGACTATCTCGGCCTCCTTTGAAGGCGATGGCTCCGAGTCCTGGCACCTCATTGAGCAATGCTGAAACGCCAGGCACCTGCGGCAGCTTGTCGTTCGGGCGCGACGGAGCACACGTTTTTAGAATCCTACGCATGCGGCTGACTGCAGCGACTGACCAGAGGGACACGACTAATGCGGATCGAACGGCGTTTCACCCAGACAGATCAATCACCCTATTCAGACATTAGCTTTCGCGAAGCTACCAGCGAAATCCGCAATCCGGACGGCTCCATTGTCTTCCGCCTGGCGAATATCCACGTACCAGCTCAATGGAGCCAGGTTGCAACAGACATTTTGGCGCAGAAATATTTTCGAAAGGCCGGCGTTCCTGCGCGCCTGAAAAAAATCGAGGAAAGCGCCGTGCCGTCCTGGCTGTGGCGCTCCAAGGCCGACGAAGCCGCACTTGAAGAGCTTCCGGAAAATGAGCGTTACAGCTCTGAAACCGATGCGCGGCAAGTGTTCAACCGTCTTGCCGGCGCATGGACATATTGGGGCTGGAAAGGCGGCTATTTCACATCCGAGGAAGACGCCCGCGCATATTATGACGAGCTTTGCTACATGCTCGCCAAACAGATGGCCGCGCCGAACAGCCCGCAATGGTTCAATACGGGCCTGCATTGGGCCTATGGAATCGACGGTCCAAGTCAGGGCCACTACTATGTCGACTACCAGACCGGTGAGCTCACCCGCGCTTCTTCCGCCTATGAGCACCCGCAGCCCCATGCCTGCTTCATCCAATCCGTCGAGGATGACCTCGTGAATGAAAACGGCATCATGGATCTATGGGTTCGCGAGGCCCGACTGTTCAAATATGGCT
>JAHQVI010000246.1 GCA_019634405.1 Hyphomicrobiales bacterium | reverse complement strand
TCCACGGCCGCACGCTGGCCATGATCGCTGCCGGCAACCAGCAGAAGCATCTGGCGGGCTTTGGACCGAAAGTCGATGGCTTCGATCAGGTTCCGCTGGGCGATGCGGAGGCCATCAAGGCTGCGATCACGCCGGAAACGGCCGCCATCCTCATTGAGCCGATCCAGGGCGAAGGCGGGGTCCGTCACGCAAGCTGGTCATTCCTGCGGGAATTAAGGGCAATTGCGGATGAAAACGACCTTGTTCTCATCTTCGACGAGGTTCAGACTGGTATGGGCCGGACCGGCAAGCTGTTCGCCTATGAATGGAGCGGCATGGAGCCGGATGTGATGTCGCTCGCCAAAGGTCTCGGCGGCGGCTTTCCGATCGGCGCAGTGCTGGCGAGGGGCGAAATCGGCTCCGCCATGACCGCCGGCAGTCACGGCACGACATTCGGGGGAAATCCGATGGCTATGGCGGCTGCCAACGCAGTGCTTGATGTGGTTCTGGACGATGGATTTCTTGACGAAGTCAAGCACAAAGCACTACTGCTGAAGCAGAGGCTCGCCGAGATCATGGATTTAAACCATGATATGATAAGTGAGGTTCGCGGCGAGGGGCTCCTGATCGGGTTGAAATGCAATCTGCCCAACACGCAGCTTGTCGATGCGCTTCAGCAGCAGCGCCTCCTGACCATTGTTGCAGGCGACAATGTCGTCCGTCTGCTTCCGCCGCTTGTCGTCAGTGAAGCAGAGATCAACGAAGCCTGCGAAAAGATCAATTCGGCTTGTGCGTCTGTGCGCGCGGGCCTGCAGACTAAAGGTTAAGCCTGACATGGCGATACGGCACTTCCTGGATATTGACGGGTTCGACAAAAGAGTCCTGACCGAAATCATGTCCAGAGCGCATGTCATGAAACGTGACCTGCGCGACGGCAACACACATTATGGTCGAGTTGCGAACGGCAAAACTCTGGCCATGTTGTTCGAGAAGCAATCCACGCGAACGCGCGTGTCCTTCGATGTCGCCATGCGAAAACTTGGGGGCGATGCCATCGCCCTCAACAGCACTGACATGCATTTTGGCCACCGCGAGAGCACTGCCGACACCGCGCGCGTCCTGTCCCGCTATGTCGACATCATCATGCTGCGCACCAAGTCGCATGAAAGCCTTCTGGAACTGGCCAATTTCGCAACCGTGCCCGTCATCAACGGTTTGACGGACCGCTCGCATCCCTGCCAGATCTTCGCCGATGTCATGACCGTGGAAGAAAAATTCGGCGTCATTGCAGGCCGTACCGTGACCTGGGTCGGCGATGCGTCCAACAATGTCGCAACCTCATGGGTGCACGCCGCCGCCCGTTTCGACTTCACGCTGCGGATCGGCGCCCCCAACTCGCTGCAACCCTCCAACGAGGTTGTGCAGTGGGCCAAGAATGAAGGCGCAACAATCCTGATCTCCGAAGACCCCCGTGAGGCGGTTGAAGGAAGCGATTGCATCGTGACCGACGTCTGGGTTTCTATGGGGCACAATGACGTGGAGCGCCGCATCGAGCTGCTCAAGGATTATCAGGTCAACGAGTCCTTGATGAAATTGGCGAGCCCGGAGGCCATATTCATGCATTGCCTGCCCGCTGATCGTGGACGCGAAGTGACCGATGAGGTGATTGACGGACCGCAATCGGTCGTTTTCGATGAAGCAGAGAACAGGGCCCACGCGCAGCGCGCCATCCTCGCATGGTGCCTTGAAGACATTTAACACGCTCAGGATCCAACCCTATGCCTGATGACATTAACGGGCTTCCGGACGATCTGGTTCTCCCCTTCCAGATCGAAAGCTCCGGCGCCAGAGGCCGCATATTGCGCATCGGCCCCGCCATTACCAATGTGCTGGAAAAGCATGATTACCCGGAGCCTGTCTCGACTTTGCTGGGCGAAGCGATGGTGCTGACGGCCATGCTTGGCGCCGCCTTGAAATTCGATGGCAAGTTCATTCTGCAAACCAGCGGCAATGGACCGGTGAGCTTTCTCGTTGCCCATTACTATGCGCCCGGCATGATCCGCGGCTATGCCAGCTACGACGCGGATGCCCTTGCAGACATCGTAAAGCTGAACGGCGCGGCACAGGGCCATCACGCCAGGCTTCTCGGCGAAGGGCATCTGGCCATGACCATCGATCAGGGACCGGACCTTGACCGCTATCAGGGCGTCGTTCCGCTTGAAGGCAATACGCTGAGCGAAGCGGCGGATCTGTATTTCCAGCAATCGGAGCAGTTGCCGACCTTCATCCGCATTGCCGTGGCGCGCCAGTACGAGGCCGGGCGAAACAATGAAGGCGGCTCATGGTCCTGGCGCGCCGGCGGCCTTCTGCTCCAGAAGCTGACCGACGAAGGCGGCGCGCGCACGAAGCAGCAGGGCGGTGAGCCGGACGAAGCTTGGAACCGGGCCCAAATGCTGGTGCAAACGGTGGAAGATCATGAATTGCTCGATCCGCAGCTGCCATCAGAACGCCTGCTTTACAGGCTCTTTCATGAGGAACAGGTCCGTGTTTTCGATCCGTCCGCCATTGAGGCGCGGTGTCAATGTTCGCGCGATGGCGTGAAATCCATGCTGGCCAGCTTTACCCGGGAGGAAATCTCGGATATGGCCAAGAATGGGCGTGTGGAAGTGAAATGCGAATTCTGCAATAGCCGTTATGATTTCGAAGCTGACGAAATCCTGGCGGATAACGCCTGCGGGCACAACTAGGAAATCCGCGTGCTGACTATGTTGGCCGGCCATAATTCCTGCAGATGATTGCTTTCGCGGCAGGAACAATCGCTAGCCGGGACCGTTTCACCAGATACGCCAAACAGAGAGTAGATCTTATGCGCAAGTCAGTTTCAGCAATTGCCATGGCGCTCGCAGGCGGCATGGCCGCAGCCTCGTCTCCCGCCATTGCCGACTTCCAAATTTCGGGATCGAGCGGCGCAATCCTGCAGGCGGCTGACATCACAGCTTTCGACGAGCCGTGGGCCATGACCTTTCTGCCGACCGGCACGCTGCTTGTAACCACGAAGCCGGGCAAGCTGTTCCATGTCACGCAAGCGGGCGAGAAGACCGAAGTCGATGGCATGTGGGACGTGGCCTATGGCGGACAGGGCGGCCTGGGCGATGTTGTGCCGCATCCGGACTACGCCAATAATGGCTATATCTACATATCGAACGCCGAACGGTCAGGCGGCAGGTCCGCAAGGGCCGTCGTAACGCGCGTCACGCTCGACCTGTCAGGCGAAAGGCCGATGCTGACGGACCATACCAGGATCTGGACGCAGGAACCGAAAGTTTCCGGGAGAGGCCATTACAGCCACCGGATCGCCTTCGGCCCCGATGGCAAATTGTTCATCACCTCCGGCGACCGGCAGAAGCAGACGCCTGCGCAGGATTTCGACAAGTCGCTCGGCAAGATCATCCGCCTGAATGATGACGGGAGCGTACCGGACGACAATCCCTGGCAGGATCAGGGCGCTCTTGCCAGGACATTCTGGTCGATAGGCCACCGCAATCTTCTGGGTATAGATTTCGACAGCCAAGGCCGCCTGTGGACCAACGAAATGGGGCCGCGTCACGGCGACGAGCTTAACCTGATCGTCAAGGGCGACAATTATGGCTGGCCGGTCGTGTCCTGGGGCGACAATTATTCCGGCATACCGATACCGGATCACGATACGCGCCCGGAATTCAATGCGCCGGAAGCCTATTGGGTGCCGTCAATCGCCCCTTCCAGCCTTGTGATCTATAGTGGCGAGCTGTTTTCCGAATGGAAGGGCGACGCCTTTATCGGCGGGCTCGTCTCGCAGGCTCTCATTCGGGTCGATATTGACGGCGAAACAGCGCAGGAAGCGGAACGTTTCGAATGGGGCGAACGCGTTCGCGAGGTCGAACAGGGGCCAGACGGCGCGCTGTGGGTGCTGGAAGATCGCGATGGCGGACGTTTGCTGAAGTTGACGCCGAAGCAGCCAAGCTGATTATTGCCGGCGCGTGACAGGTTCCCCGGACACAAACCGGGGATCTGTTCCGCCTTTATAACGTCTTTTCGCAATGCGCAGCATTTCAAAGGGCGCTACTTTTCCTGACACAAAACGCGCACGCCTTCGGGCGAGTCTGTCCCCGGTTTCGATATCAACAGCGCACATTGCGTTTCGTCATTGCCATCGAACTGGCGCATCGAGCTGCCGCCTTGCGATTGCTCCCCTTGCGCCGTCTGCCCGGCTGCGGTAAAGCAGCTCTCGGCCTTCTGAACGATGGAGGCGATGACCGCCTGCGCCCCGTCATTGCCCGGAGCGGCGAGGAAACTGCAATCCATGTCGCTGGAGCAGTCGGCGTTCAGCGCGGGATTGGAGCCGAACTCGCTCTGGATCTGGGCGATGCAGGCCACCGGATTGCCCTGGGCGAAGCCGGACGGCACGGCAAGATACGTCGCCAGGGTCGCAGCAACAGCATATGCGCCAAGCTGGCGCGATCGTCTCAAATCCATCTCCGGCGTCCTCCCGCAAAGTCGATAATGACTGCCTTCCGCGCAATCCGGGAACCGGTACGCTAATTGGGCATGCCGACTATATAAGGGCTGTCGAGCGAAAATGCAGGGATTTTCACCTCGAAACTTTCCGCATCCTCGGTTTCCATGACGTAATGGCCCTGCATAATGCCCGATGGGGCCTTGAGCGGAGCCCCGCTTGTGTAGCGAAAGCTTTCTCCGGGCTCCAATACAGGCTGTTCGCCGACAACGCCCGGCCCGCGCACCTCCTGCGAACGGCCGAACGCATCCGTGATGAGCCAATAGCGGGAGACGAGTTTCACGGTCTCGGCCCCGCCATTATAGATCTCAACGGTATAGGCCCAGAAATATTGATCGCGCACAGGCGTGGATTCGTCTTCGACGAAGCTTGGTTCCACGCGAACGGAAATACCTTGGGTTGTTGTCTCGTAATTCATCCGGACCTCTTACCGTTACCACCTTATCCTGTTGCGAGGCATATTGCCTGATCCAGATCTTCC
>JAHQVI010000245.1 GCA_019634405.1 Hyphomicrobiales bacterium | reverse complement strand
GAAAACGGCGATATCATCCTGAATGAAGGCGACTTCCATGTTGTCCCCAAAGGCGTGATGCACAATCCCCAGGCTGACGAAGAATGCTGGATTGTCCTTGTTGAAACCGTTACGACCACTCATGCCGGCGAGACCGAAGCTGAACACAGCAAGACGATTGAAGAGCAACTTGCGGGCCGGTCATTCTAGATGTCGGCCCGTTAGAGGTAGGTTGCAGGTGGTTGAGCAGATCCGAAAATTGCGTCTTGATAATCTGCTGACGGAGCGGGGCTTTGCGCCAACGCGCTCGCGCGCCCGCGATCTGATCAAACGGGGTCTTGTGAGCGTTGGCGGGAAGCCGGAAAAACGCGGGGGCATCGAGGTGGCGTCCAACGCTGAAATCGCGGTCGATGAGGACTGGTCCGGCTATGTGTCCCGCGGCGCGCTCAAGCTGGCGGCTGCGCTCGATCAGTTCGGCTATGAGTGCAAAAACAGGACCGCGCTCGATCTCGGCGCATCCACCGGCGGTTTCACGCAGACATTGCTGATGCGTGGCGTCAGCCATGTTTACGCTGTCGATGTCGGCAGCGCGCAACTGCATGCCGATCTCAAGGCGGATGAGCGCGTCACCAGTCTGGAAAATACCGACGCGCGCGCTTTGGACTATGCGCTGGTTCCGGCTCCGATCGGCGCGATCGTTGTCGATCTCAGTTTCATATCGCTGAAAAAAGCGCTGCCGGCCGCCTTGTCTCTGGCCGCGCCGGATTGCTGGCTCGTGGCGTTGGTGAAGCCGCAATTCGAGGCCGGACGCGATTATCTCTCAAAGGGCGGTATTGTCAGGGATGACGCCGCGCGTCAGCGCGCGCTGAACGGGATTGCCGAATTCATTGCCGATCAGCCGGGATGGCGGGTGAGCGGTTCGATGCGCTCGCCAATTGTCGGGCAGTCCGGGAATATCGAATTTCTCCTGGGGGCGCTTCATGCGCCGTGAACTGGTCATCGACAGGCTTGGCGGCCATGGGGATGGAATCGCGAAAGCAGATGGTCAGAGCGTCTATGTTCCTTTCGCATTGCCAGGCGAGACCGTGCTGGCCGATGTCGAAGGCGAACGCGGCGCGTTGATCGAAATCCTGCAGACGACCGCGCAGCGGCAAGCGCCGATCTGCCGTCATTTCGGCCAGTGCGGCGGCTGCTCCGTACAGCATCTGGCCATGCAACCCTATCTCGACTGGAAGCGGGACCGGATTATCGAAGGGCTCAGTCTTGAAGGTATTAGCGTCGAACCGGAGCCAACGCTTTTTTTCGGGCCGCATACGAGACGGCGTGCGGTGTTTACGGCTGAAAAGGCGGGCCGCGACGTGCGGCTCGGTTTCCGCCGCGCCGCCAGCCATGAACTGATCGCGATAGAAGAATGTCCGGTTTTGCTGCCCTCGCTTGAAGCGTCGTTGCCTGTCATCGTGGAAGCCTTGCGGGACATCATGCCGGATGGCGAGGCGCGCATACAGGCGACGATGTGCGATAACGGGCTGGATCTCAATATCGACAGCCCCGGCAAAAGGCTGGGGCCGATTTCACCCCGCCTTGGCCATCTCGCCGAACAGCATCGCATCATCCGCATCACTGACCGCGATGAGCCGATGCTAACGATTGCGACGCCGCGCGTTACGCTTGACGGGGTCGAGCTTGATCTTCCGCCGCAAGCCTTTCTGCAAGCGGGATCGGACGCAGAAGCCGCCATGGCCAGGATTGCAGTCAAGGCCGCGGGGAAGGCGAAAACAATCGCCGATCTGTTTAGCGGCCTCGGTGCGTTCACTTTCGCTCTCGCGCGCAAAGCCCGTGTAACGGCGATTGAGGTTGATAAGGGCCTGCTTGCTGCGCTTGATGTCGCCGCCCGCCGGGCCAAGGGGCGCAAGCCGGTCACGACTTTGGCGCGGAACCTTGCGTTGGAGCCGCTTTCCTTTATGGAGCTGAACGCCTATGATGCCGTGCTGTTCGATCCGCCGCGCGGCGGCGCTTTGCCTCAGGCCAGAACGCTGGCCAAATCGCGCGTGCCCGCCGTAATCGCGGTCTCCTGCAATCCGGTAACCTTTGCGAAAGACGCGCGCGCGCTGTGCGATGGCGGCTACCGGCTTAACAAGCTGACGCCCATCGACCAGTTCGTCTATTCCGCTCATGTCGAGCTGGTGGCGGTGTTCAACAAAAGATAAGCCCCGCCTTTTGGTCGAGGCGGGGCCGGGGTCTGAGTAGGCAGGAAGGCGCTTACTGAACGGTTGCGCTATTGGCGTCGCCGTCAATCAGGCGCTTGCTTTCACCTTTGGTCTGCGTAATTTCAATCTTGCGCGGCTTCATGGCGTCCGGAATTTCGCGCTTCAGATCGACATGCAGAAGTCCGTTTTCGAGCGCTGCGCCAGTGACCTCAATAAAGTCGGCCAGACGGAAACGGCGCTCGAACGAGCGTCCGGCGATACCGCGATGCAGATATTCCGTTTGCTTGTCGTCGCCGGTTTTCTCACCGCGAACCGTTAACGTACCTTCCTTGACTTCGAGGTTCAGATCGTCATCCGAAAAGCCGGCGACAGCCATCGTGATGCGATATTCGTTCTCGCCAAGGCGTTCGATATTATACGGGGGAAATCCGTTATCGCCTTCATTTGAGGCGAGCTGTTCGACCAGATTGGCGAGATGGTCAAAACCTACGGACTGGCGATATAGGGGAGTAAAATCAAAACGTCTCATGTCACATCCTCCAATAGAAGCGATATGTTTGAGCCCGCCTTTACGGCCAGGCTATACGACTAATTTTGCACCCTTTTTCGGCGTGCAGGATAGATTTGGGGAGCCGAATTTCACCTTTCAAGCCCTGCTGGATCCGCCAAAGGTTTAAACGGCCGCCGCTGCGGCGCTCTATCTCTTTGTTCACGCATCGGATCCGCACCCATTTTTTTCCGTCCGATACTTTAATATGCAGAAAAATGCAATTCATTACCCTCATGGTTGCCAGCGTCGCCCTGCAAGCGCTTGAGCCTTGTGCTTGCCGGATATAAGGTGCGCGCATTGAAGCGTGGGGAAGGACATTTGCGCGGATGGATCTTGTTGGAATTGCAAGAAATCCTGTGCCCAGCGGCGCAGTACCAGGTAGCTTTGTCGCCCGGGATGGAACCGTCATCCGCTATGCGCTTTGGCCGCGCACGGCTGACAAGCGCCTTGGCACGGTCTGCTTGTTTGGTGGCCGCGGCGAGTTCATCGAGAAATATTTCGAAACGATCAGCGACCTGCGCCGCCGCGGCTTCGCCGTCGCGATGATGGACTGGCGGGGGCAGGGCGGTTCGGAGCGGCCGCTAAAAAATCTGAAAAAGGGGCATGTGGAGGATTTCCACGAATTCGATCACGATCTGGGACAATTCATGACCGAGATCGTCCTGCCCGATTGTCCGGCTCCGTTCTATGGCATGGCGCATTCGATGGGCGGCCATATCCTGTTGCGTTCGGCGCGCACCAAGGTTTGCTGGTTCGACCGCATTATCATGAGCGCGCCCATGATCGATATCTATCGCGAATTGTCCGTGAAGCCGTTGCAGCGTCTGTTTATCGAAACATTGGTTCTGCTCGGGCTTGGGGATTTTTACATTCCGGGCGGCCGGGATACGCCATCCGAATACATCCCGTTCGAGAAGAATGAGGTCACGAGCGACCAGCTCCGTTATGATCGTATCAACGATGTTCTGCGCGCTGCGCCGCAACTTGGCCTCGGTTCGCCGACCCTTGGCTGGGTTCAGGCTGCGGCGCGCTCGATTGCGATGCTAAACAGCTTTGGGTTTGCCTCATCTGTGCGGATACCGGTGCTGATTGTGGCGGGTGGCAATGAAACCGTGGTTTCCATGCGTGCGATGGAGAGTTTCGCCGCGCAGATCAAGAACTGCAAACTGATCGTGATTGCCGGCGCAAAGCATGAGCTCTTGCAGGAGCGCGATACGCTGCGGGATCAGTTCTGGGCCGCGTTCGACGCCTATGTGCCGGGGTCCAACCGGACGATGAGCGAGAGCCATATCGGTTTCTGATGCGGCGGCATTGCATATTTTCTGGAACGACGGAGATTTGCAATGTATTCCTTTTTTGTTCTCATTTCCGCTTGACGTTTCGGCCTGCACCAATTAGAACATAGCAAGAACATCGATTAAGCGCCAACCCCCACTTCATCGATGTTCATGAGCTGGCGTCTCGGAACTTCCCTTTTGTCCGATGCTGCCACTTGAAAGCAGGCAGGGATCGTTTCCGCCCTCCGAAAAGCTTGTGTGCAGCCTGTGGTGTTGCGTCCTGTACAAAGCTTGCAGCCCGTCATTGTCCCCGCGATGACAGGACGCTTCATTCAAGCGACCCTGCCTGCGCTTTTCCTTTGATATGGCGCCGGCTCTCCTGCTCTTTCTGTGCTTTCCCCCTATGGACCGGCCCGTGCCACGGCGATGCTGATTAGTGGCGTTCGCTGATTCGCCGGGACGTACCCGCTTTTTGGCCTGATGCTCCGGCTTCACATTCACGAAAATGATCTATTCGGCAAAGCCCGCTATCCCCGCGACTTGACGCGATGCATGTGCTGGCTCCAGATTATCCTGTCGTTGCAAGCGCATGGAGGAAGCAATCTCACGCATTCTTGTTGCCGGGGCGGGTATCGCCGGGCTCTGGCAGGCTGTGACGCTTGCAAGGGCGGGACATAAGGTCCGCCTGATCGAGCGTTCGCAGGAGCCATTCGCCGACGCATCCAGCCGGTTGGCCGGGGCCATGCTTGCACCCTATTGCGAAAGCGAGGCGGCGGACCCGGTCATTGCCGAACTGGGGGAGGACAGCGTCGAGCTTTGGCGGGAAATCTATCCGGCGACGCAACTTGAAGGCAGCCTTGTCGTCGCCACACCGCGCGATCTCGCCGAACTGCCACGATTTGCCCGTATGACAGCAAACCATCAGGCGGTTGACGGCAATCGGATCGCTGAGCTGGAGCCGGATCTTGCCGGGCGCTTCAGCAAGGGGCTTTTTTATCCCACTGAAGGCCATGTCGAGCCGCCTGCCGCGCTGGACGCGCTTTTGAAAATCGCGCTTACGCATGGCGTTGAATTTGAAACAGGCGTTGCATGGGATGGCGAGCGCCCGCAAAATGACGATTTCGCGGTTGATTGCCGGGGTATGGGTGCGCGCGGCGCGCTTTCAAATTTGCGTGGCGTCCGCGGCGAAATGGCTGTCATAGAGACTGCCGAAGTCAGCTTTTCGCGTCCGCTCCGGCTGCTTCATCCGCGCATGCCGTTCTATATCGTGCCCTGGTCCGGCAACCGTTTCATGCTTGGCGCCACGCTGATGGAAAGCGAAAAACACGATGGCGTCACCCTGCGCTCGGCGCTTGACCTTCTGGGCATGGCCTATACGTTGCATCCGGCTTTCGGCGAGGCCCGCATTGTCAGTTTCGCCGCGGGTTTGCGCCCTTCATTGCCGGACAACATCCCCAGAGTGATCGTGCGGGACCGCCATATTCTCGTTAACGGTTTCTATCGTCACGGGTTTTTGCTTGCCCCGGTTCTCGCAAGGCTCGCGAAGGACTATATTGAAGGTAAGGAAATCAGACGGGATGTCCTAATTGAAGATCATGGTGAATGGCGAGCCGCAAATGACCGAAGCCGAAACGCTTGAGGAGCTTTGTGTAACGCTTGGATATACAGATATGAAAGTGGCGACTGCGGTTAACGGCGAATTCGTGCCGGCAGGGCGGCGCGAGGCGATGCGGCTTGCGCATGAGGATCGCATCGAAATCGTCGCTCCGAGACAGGGGGGCTGATCGGTGCTGGAATTCTATGGCGAGACGCTGTCCTCGCGATTGATCCTTGGCAGCGCGCTTTATCCGTCTCCGGATAGTTTTGCCCGCTCAGTCAAGGCGTCCGGGGTGGAGCTGGTTACGGTCTCGCTTCGCCGTGAAGGCGCAGAAGAGAGGGCAGGGCAGCACTTCTGGGATATTGTCCGCTCGCTCGGCGTTCGCGTTCTGCCGAACACAGCCAGTTGCCGCACGGCGCGCGAGGCGGTCACCACGGCCATGATGGCGCGGGAGCTTTTCGACACGCCGTGGCTCAAGCTTGAAGTCATCGCAAATGACGACACGTTGCAGCCGGATCTGTTCGGCCTTGTCGAAGCAGCGAGGGTGCTGAGCGCTGAAGGCTTCAAGGTTTTCCCCTATACGACCGAAGATCTGAGCGCGGCGGAAAAGCTGCTGGAGGCGGGATGCGAGGTGCTGATGCCCTGG
>JAHQVI010000244.1 GCA_019634405.1 Hyphomicrobiales bacterium | reverse complement strand
TAATGGATCTGATCCGCGTATTCCCATATGGGCCTGCGGTGTATACATCCGCAACACAAGGCCGGACACACGTCAGCACCGGACTATGTCGATAGGTTCAATCGAAGATTCTTCTTGCATAAGCCGGGGCGTCCACACACGACGCCTCAGGCAATATTGTGTGGATCAATGCGCAAGATGTCACTTGGGTGAACTTGCCAGGCAATAGCGACACGAAGGCCGCAGATGTGCCCAAGGTTGCCTTTCTATGGGGTGAACCTGAAGTCGGCAAAAAGAACGGCACATTCTTGAAGCTACCGTCAGGGTTCAAGGGACAGATCAAAAGCGGCGATGCCCCGTTCCGGGCGGTGATCGTCACGGGGACCGCCAGTCACCAGGTCAGCGACGAAACGGACGTCATTGCGCTCGACACGGGCAGTTATTTCGGCTCGAAAGCGCCAAAAGCCCATGATGTCACTTGCACGAGCAGCGAGGACTGCGTCTTTTACATGAGCGTTAATGGCAAATATAATGTAAATCGCTTGTGATGTTGCTGCGTCGGACCGAAAAGCAGATACCGCGATTTTCGATTAAGTCCGATTCTTAAACAAACAGATAGAGCGTCAGGACAAAACCGAGGGGGCGTCCTTCATGAGCGCTTCCCGCTCATGATAAACATTCGCGTAAACCGCTGTTCGGGTGTGGATGTTCGTCCCCTCTCATCGTTTGCCAGGCAAACGGCTGCCGGGCGGGACTTTCCACCTCGCTCTGGAGGAAGCAGTGCTTCAATTTATTCCCGGCCTGCGTCTGTCAAATCGGAACGGCCAAGACCGCCTCCAAAAACAGTCTTGGATCACAGCCAAGCCGATTTTGGGACTCCGCTTTGTCTATCGGACCTGGATGTTGGCATGTTGCTTCTCATGATTTTCTATCGGGTGTTTGATTTTAACACGGCGCCGGGCAGGACGACTCGACCGCATTATCCGCCGTTTTCCCCGCGAGGGAAAAGCCATCCGACCCACGCAGGGCAAGCGCCTCCGCGATATGAGCCTTGTGAACCTTTTCCAGCCCGTCAAGATCGGCCAGCGTGCGCGCAACTCGCAGCGTCCGGTGATAGCCGCGCGCTGACAGGCCGAACGCGGTTGCGGCTTGATGCAGTAATCTTTGCCCAGCCGGATCCGGCTGGGCGACGCGCTCCAACAGAACAGGTGGACATTCAGAATTCGTCGTGGCCTTGCCTTCCAGCAAATTTTCATAGCGGCGATGCTGAAGCTGCCTTGCAGCCTCTACACGTCTGCGTACATCCTCACTGCCTTCCTCAGCGGGGGCGTTTGCAAGTTCGAGCGCCGTTACCTGCGGCAAGGAAATGCGGATATCGATGCGGTCGAGAATCGGCCCTGAGACGCGCGCCATATATTTGTCCTTACACTTTGCGCCCTGACGGCAGGAATGGCCGGGTTGCCCGGCTAGCCCGCAGCGACAGGGGTTCATTGCGGCAACAAGCTGCACGCGGGTCGGATAGACAATACGGTGATTGGCGCGGGCAATAACTATTTCTCCGGCTTCGAGGGGCTGGCGCAAAGCATCGATTACCTGCGGAGTGAATTCGGGCAGTTCGTCAAGAAAGAGAACGCCGTGATGGGCAAGCGCCACCTCGCCCGGACGCGGACGCGATCCGCCGCCGACCAACGCCGCCATGCTTGCCGAATGATGCGGCGCGCGAAACGGCCGATTGGGGCTGAGGCGCCCATCCTCCAGTAATCCGGCCATGCTGCGGATCATGGAAATTTCCAGCATCTCCGCAGGTTCGAGCTTTGGCAGCAGCCCCGGCATGCGCTTGGCCAACATCGATTTACCAGCTCCGGGCGGGCCCGACATCAGCAGATGGTGCCCGCCTGCCGCCGCGATCTCGATGGCGCGCTTGGCGGTCTCCTGACCGCGGACATCGCGCAAATCCGTCAAATCCGGTACAGCATCCTCCAGCCTGGGCTGTGGGCGGGGCAGCTCGCCCAAACCCTTGAAATGGTTGATGAGCGCAAGAAGATGGGGCGGCGCGAGGATCGGCATGTCGGGGGACGCCCATGCCGCCTCGCTGCCGCAGGCAAAGGGACAGATCAGTCCCTTGTTCATGGCATTCGCCCCAATGGCTGCAGGAAGCGTCCCGGCAACAGCTGCGACGGAGGCGTCGAGCCCCAATTCGCCAATTACTGCATATTCGGCAAGCTGCTCGCCCGGCATAGCGCCACTCGCCACCAGCAAGCCGACCGCAATGGCAAGGTCGAAATGGCTGCCTTCCTTCGGCAGATCGGCAGGGGCAAGGTTGACGGTTATACGTTTGGCTGGCAGGCCGAGGCCGATTGCGGATAAGGCAGCATGCACCCGGTCCCGGCTTTCGGCGACCGCCTTGTCCGGCAGGCCGACGATGGAGAAGCGAGGCAGTCCCGCCCCGATCTGCACTTGCACATCGACCGGCCGCGCCTCAATCCCGAGAAAAGCCACAGTTGACACTGCCGCAAACATGCCTGCCGATCCTTACGCATTTGACTATATGCGGACCTTAGCAAACAGAACATTATACGAACATCAGGAGAAATACGAAGCTTGGCAGGAATATTTTCGCAGCTATTGCAAAAGCCTCGCGAGCTGAACCGGCTCGCCATTCATCAGCGAAAGGGCCACATAGGTTGCGACCGCAATCAGAATAACCGATATGACGACATGGAAGACCTTGCCCAATGCTGTCCCTTTTCTCCTGCGCATAAAAGGGTTACTTGATGAACTTATAGTTTCATGGAAGTCGAAATCCAGATCATCGCTCATGCTGGTTTCCCCGCAGAGTTGTCACCTACAGGTCCAAATTGCAGGACCCGTGCGACAGACGCATGACGGGCGCTCGGCCATTGTGGCTGCGCCTATAATGCAGCCACCTTATCCTCAATGACATCCCAGATCATCGCGGCGATGTCTGCGCCGCCAAAACGTTTAACTTCGCGTATGCCCGTCGGTGAGGTGACGTTAATTTCGGTCAGATAGTCGCCGATCACGTCGATGCCGGTAAAGATCTGGCCACGACGTTTCAGCTCCGGGCCGATTGAAGCGCAGATTTCACGTTCGCGCCCGGTAATCTGGGTGGGCTCTGCGCGTCCGCCGACATGCATGTTGGAGCGCGTTTCTTCCAACGCCGGAACCCGATTGATCGCGCCCGCAATCTCGCCATCAACCAGAATGATGCGCTTGTCGCCCTTGCGGACCTCGGGCTGGTAACGCTGCACAATGAAAGGTTCCCGGAACACGCTCTGAAACAGCTCGACCAGAGACCCGACATTGGTATCGTCCTTCTGAAGCCGGAAGATTCCCGCCCCGCCATTTCCATAAAGCGGCTTCATGATAATATCGCCATGCTCACGGCGGAAAGCCCGCACATCCTCCAGCGAGCGCGTAATCAGCGTCGGCGGCATCAGCTCGGGGAACTCCATGACGAACAGCTTTTCCGGACTGTTGCGAACCCAGGCCGGATCATTGACAACAAGCGTCTTTTCGCCGGCCGCTTCGAGCATATGCGTTGTGGTGATGTAGGACATGTCGAACGGGGGATCCTGCCGCAGCATCACGACATTGCAATCGCCGAGCGGTCTCAAAATGCGCTTGCCCCGTTCGTAGTGTCGTCCCTCTTCATCGCGAACCTCCACGGGCCGCATATGCGCGCTTGCCTCGGTTCCGCGTAAAAGCAGATCGTCCGGAAGATAATAATGCAATTCATGGCCGCGACGCTGGGCTTCCAGCATAAGGGCAAAGGTCGAATCGCCGCCAATGACAAAGTTTTCGATCGGGTCCATCTGAAATGCGGCGCGCAGCGTCATGCTCGTCTCCGTATGCGGGGCTCAATTGACACTCATGAATATGCGATGGCTGCCAATTCCTACAAGTTTTTGGTTGTCACTCGCCAAGTTTAAATTTCACCATAGCCTGCCAATGTAACGCTTATTGAGAATTAGATATTTTTCAGTCATTTCAATTTGCTGGCGGATGAACGCCAGGGCGCCTTTAAAAATCGGACGCCATGATCCATCGGGCTGCCGGTGCAGAGGATGCCAAGCGAACTCGAAATACAAGCCGCCGCCATCGCTGGTCCAATAGGTCCATATCTCGGGAGCATGCGCAACAGCGCACCGGACGAAACGCCATTCCTGTTTTGCCACAGCCATCTGGAGCGAACCAAGATCGGCGATCGCGGTTGCAACAAGTCCGGATTCTTCGAACAGCTCTCTAATAGCGGCTTGCCTGACCGACTCGCCGGTCTCAATCGTGCCCTTTACAAGTTGCGTCCCGGCCAGCGGATGACGAAATACCAGAATGTCCGTGCGTCCTGCGGCGGTGTTACGAAGCAGAACGGGACACACTTTCCGCGTTTGCGCCATGTCGGATGATCAGGTTGCCGCAAGGGCGATGATCTGGTCAGCCGCGGCACCCGGCGCAATCGTCCCGTTACGCACATCATTTTCGGCAGATGCAATCGTTCTGAGCATCTCCGGATTGCCCAGAACGCGTTGGCGCAATTGCTGTTCGATCAGGTCATGCATCCAGGTGATGGCCTGTTGCCTGCGCTTGGCGTCGAATTCTCCCGATTTCTGAAGGATGGTCTTGTGCTGTTGCACTGCGGCCCAAATTTCGGCAAGCCCCTTATTCTCCCGAGCGGATATGGCAACGGAGCGCGGCGTCCAGTTTTCGCTGCCTCGGCTGAGAATGTGGAGAGCGGCGTTATAATCGGCGGCCGTCCGGCTCGCCTGCCGTTCCAGATCGCTATCGGCCTTGTTGATCGCGATCATATCGGCCATCTCGATCAACCCCTTCTTGATCCCCTGCAATTCGTCCCCTGCGCCGGGCAAAAGCAGCGCCAGGAAAAAGTCCACCATCCCGGCCACAGCGCTCTCGCTCTGCCCGACGCCGACGGTTTCGACAATGACGACATCAAATCCCGCCGCCTCGCACAGCAACATCGTCTCGCGGGTTGCCCGCGCAACACCTCCCAAAGTCTTGCCCGACGGCGAGGGGCGAACGAAGGCGTTCATGTGAACCGCAAGCCTTTGCATGCGCGTCTTGTCGCCCAGGATCGAGCCGCCGGTGCGCTGCGAGCTGGGATCGATTGCGAGAACCGCAACGCTATGGCCCTCTTCCAGCAGATTGGCGCCGAATTGATCGACAAAGCTTGACTTTCCCACGCCCGGGAGTCCGGTCACGCCGATGCGGACGCTTTTGCCGGTTGCATGATAGAGGCTGTCCAAAAGCGCATTGGCTTTGGCGCGATGATCCGGTTTGGTGCTTTCGACAAGCGTGATCGCACGGGCCAGCGCGGCCCGGCGACCCTCAAGGATCTGGGTGGTCAGATCTTCGGCGGAAAGCGTCGTTGCCGGTCCGTAATTCTGATTTGCGTGCATCGTCCCAAAGCAGAAGCTGGAAATCATATGAAGACGCAACCGCACATCGCAGAAACGATTGCGAAGCACACATTATTCTATTGCGCAGAAAAGAAGGAGCAGAAAAAGCCAATATATCCCGAAGCAAGACCTGTTATCCAATGAACAGGCTCACGCTTCGAGTAAAAATGCGATAGCATGTTCATGCTGACGCAGCACGACGCTATCGCCTGAAGACAAGCTCAGGCAGCGCTTATTCCGCCGCCTGCCCCTGAAGGAGATCGATCTTTGGCGCGGAGGCGATCGGGTCTTCCGCGCGTCGTGATTTACCTTCGAAGAATGCACCCTGCTCGATAGCCAGCGACATGTGGAAAATATCGCCTTCAACATGCGAGCTGGACTGCAGCGTAACGCGCTCGCCACGGATCGAACCCATGACCTGACCGCGCACCACAACGTCCGAAGCGACGATGCCACCGGTAATTTCGGCTTTCTCACCGACGATCAAGGATGAGCAATGCACATCGCCCTGAATCTGGCCATCGACCTGAACTTCGCCCTTCGACAGCACGTTACCTGTAACCGTCAGATCCTCGCCGATGATCGAGGGAGCCATACGGTCCGAACCGCGATAGGCTTGCGTCGCGCCCGGCTTTACGCCAGGGGCCTGCGGTTTGGGCTGTGCGGCCGCAGCCGAAGTTGTCATGGAGCCACCCTGAGGTCCACCGACAGCTTTACTGGTTGTTTTCGTAATGGGCTTTTGCGAGTCGAACGTGCTCATATCGCTATCTGACTTTTCTGGCTTTTTACTAAACATCTGCACCTACTCCGAAATTCGACGGGCAGCGTGTCTTCGTTCTATGCTGGCATTTTGCGCTTTTCAATGGAATTTCCGTCATAAAACCGTTTTGCAAAGCCTGCACTTCGAAGTGAGTCGCAACTGTTGCCCAAAGTCCCCTAAACTGAACATCGAAAATGAGTGAGCATAGAATCGCAATCATTTACGACGGATTAATGTCCGTCCTGAAATAGTCCACGAATTATGATGCTGATTATACTCATTATTACATTCAAAAATCAGCATCTTAAGGTGATTGGCGCCGAAATACACCGGAACAATCAGGGTTGCTGCTCCTGAAGCACGGCAAGCACCTCATCGACATGGCCAGGCACTTTCACCTTGCGCCAGCTCCTGATAATTCGGCCGTCCGCGCCGATGATGAAGGTCGAGCGCTCGACGCCCATATATTTGCGTCCATACATGGACTTCTCTACCCAGACCCCGTAGGCTTCGAGCACCGTCTTTTCCTCATCGGACAACAGCATAACCGTCAAGCCGTGCTTTTCGCGGAACTTGTTGTGCGACTTGACGCTGTCGGGCGAGATCCCGACGACTTCCGCCCCGGCGCGACGAAACTCGTCCAGCCTGGCGGAAAACTCCGTCGCCTCCTTCGTGCAACCGGAGGTGTCGTCTTTCGGATAAAAGAAAAGCACCACCGAGTTGCCTTTAAACTGTCCTAATTTAACCGTCTCACCACCATCACGCGGGAGTACAAAGTCGGGGGCGTTTTCGCCATCTTTAACCATGTTCGGATCCAGCCTTCCTTTGGTCGATGCTACATATTGGGATACACTCAATAGACAGACGAAAGAAAAATGTCATCAGACGCGAAAATTGTTTGGCGTTTGCGCTGGGAGTGAGGCAGAGCTAAAAGCCTTCTAGACATTCTGGAGTATCGACGTGTCATATGGCTCCATGCACATCGAAGAACGAAAGCGAATTTCTGTAGAATGAACGAACGCAGATCATCATCTCAGAGGGGTTCGCATTCCTGGGGGCAGCCGAATTACCGGCCGCTTGCCCACTCCCAGGCACTCGTTCCGGCACGCCAACACAAAAACATGCGCAAGCGCAAGCGGGGATTGCTTTCGTCAACCACGCGCATTTGTGTGCGTTTCATCGTCATCATGCTGGTGCTGCTCGGCGTCGGATTTGGCGCGCTTTACGCGCGCTTGTCTCAATCGCCGATTTCGCTCAGCTTTATGGTGCCGCCGATCGAGCGGGCAGTGAACTCGTCTCTCGACGGCATGAGCTTTGAGATCGGCGATGCCGTCATTCAGCGTTCTCCCACTCATGTGCTAGGGATCGAATTCCGTCTGGCGGCTGTACGCCTGCTTGGCGAAGATGGCGCCCCGATCGCGGAATCGCCTTTCGCTTCGGGCGGCTTCAGCGTAGCGGCCCTGTTTTCAGGCCGTCTCGCGCCAAGCCATCTGGAACTGATCGGGCCAAAGCTTTATGTTTATTTCTCCGATGAGAACGGCCTGGCCTTGTCCTTTTCGGAACAGCGCAGCGGCAATAAGGGCAATCTGTCACCCGCACTGGATACAAACGAAAATACGTTCGGGAGGACAGACAGCACGGTTCAGAGTGTACAGGGCCGACCTGTCGTAGCCGGAGAGCAGGCGGGGCTGGTTCGTCAGGCCCGAGGCCGCGCAGTCAATCTCACCAAGGCGCTGAAACAGGCATTCCGGCGTTCCCGCAGCGGCGAATCCGCCTATCTGACGACATTTGGCATAAAGG
>JAHQVI010000243.1 GCA_019634405.1 Hyphomicrobiales bacterium | reverse complement strand
GATGGTGTTGGCCGGTGTGCTTGACAGCGACGCCAGCCGGAAGGCCGCCCGTTTTGTCCGCTTCTGCGACTGTTTCAACATTCCTCTGGTGACGTTCGTTGACGTCCCCGGATTTCTGCCGGGCACGGCGCAGGAATATGGCGGCTTGATCAAGCATGGAGCAAAGCTGCTTTTTGCCTATGCCGAGGCGACTGTTCCGAAGGTCACGGTGATTACGCGAAAGGCTTATGGAGGGGCTTATGACGTCATGTCATCGAAGCATATTCGCGGTGATGTGAACTATGCCTGGCCGTCAGCGGAGATCGCGGTCATGGGACCGAAGGGAGCCGCGGAGATTCTCTACCGTTCGGAGTTGAATGAGCCGGACAAGATTGCGGAGCGTATCGCCGAATATCAGGACCGTTTCGCCAATCCCTTCGTTGCAGCCGAACGCGGCTATATTGATGAGGTGATCATTCCGCGCAATACGCGAACCAGAGTATCCCGCGCACTGAATATGCTCCATGACAAGACAGTCGAGAACCCTTGGAAAAAGCACGATAATATTCCGCTTTGACGGTGATCCGTCGCCAAATCTTCATAGGACGGATGGCAGGTTATGCCCGGTCCCCCTCCCAGGACCGGAGGGGGGAGGTTCGAAGCGCTTGAGCAGCGCGGGGCACATGCGCATCCCGGCATTGCGGTAATTATTCCGCCGCCAGACCGGAAGGCGGTTCCCTACGCAGCCTTTCGCTTAGCTCCCGCGCCTTGTCATTACTTAGCGGACGCAGCGGTGGGCGCAGATTCGTCCAGCGTGCGTCGCCGGTGGACGCGGCAAGCATCATCTTTTGCGCAGGGATAGGGCCGAATTCGGTCATCATCATGCGGAAGTTTTTCGCCGCCTCGAACGCTTCATGCGCACCGGCCAAATCATTTGCGTCATAGAGTGAAATGATCTTCGAAACTGCTTCGGCATTGAGATTTCCTGTCGCACTGATGCAGCCGGGCGCGCCGCGTTGCAGCGCTTGAAGTATCGGAAGCTCCGACCCCGGATAGACGATCAGTCCCTCAATGCTCAGCAGCGCCGAGGTGTTGTCCCAATCGCCGGACGAGTCCTTGATGCCGACGATCTCGCGGGGAAAACGCTCACGCAAGGCGCGCACGACTGGAACCGGTATGCCGACACCGGCGACCTGCGGTATGTGATAAAGATAGATGTTCGGGGCGGAATGCCCGATCGCATCGACAAGACCGCTGAAATAAGCGACCAGACCGTCATCCGGCACGGATTTGTAGTAGAAGGGCGGCAGAACCATAATGCCGGCGCATCCGCGCTCAAGGCAGGCGATGGAAAGCCGCGCCGTGTCCGCAAGATTCGTCAGCCCCGTGCCGGGAATCAGCTGCGCCGGATCGACGCCATCAGCGATCAGCCCGTCCAGCGCTGCTATCCGCTCGTCGATACCGACCGAAAGCGCTTCCCCGGTCGTGCCAAACGGGGCGAGCGCGACGCACCCATTGCCGAGTAGATGGTGAGCGAGCGCATTGTACAGATCCTGCGCGACTGTCCCGTCCGCATTGAAGGGCGTAAGAATCGGCGCAATGAGGCCCCTTGGAACAGCATTTGTCATCGATCGGTCCTTGAGCGTTTAACAATCGACGAAGAGTTTATCCTGTTAGGGCGTTGCGTCAACCGGGATCGGGGACGCGCGTTCAGGCAGGAAACTGGCCTTGTTCAGGCGATCGAGTGATAGATCTTGAAATCGATCGGGCTAAGCAGGCGCAGTTTCATGCGCTCGGCAATGAGCGGCTCCACTGGATCGAAGATGTTGTTTTGATCCAGCATGGTATCGGAGGCGGTGTTGGCGAGGACGATATAGATCCGCCGCGGATGTTGCTGGTAGCTCTCACTGATAAGGTTAATGACGCCTTTAAGCATTGGCTCGCGCCAAGCATTGGAGAAATAGACGATGCAGGGTTGATCGGGAATGACGACGCCGTCAACATCTCCGCGCCGGGCGTCGATATTGCGGCAGGTCATTTGCGAGCGCGGATATTGCGCGATGTTCATCTTTAGATCATCGAAATGTTTTGCGTCATATTCATAGGCAATGACATGCTTGATATTATTTCGCGTCGCGAGCAGCGAGGTGCGGCCAAGCTCGGCGCGAACATCAATGAAGGCGTATTCACGCAGATCTTCCGGCATGAGGGACATGACCCATTCGAACGCCTTGACCGGGACCGGGCCGTCAAAGTGAACACCGCGATCCGGCGCGGGATCATATCTCTCGGTCAGCCGTGTGGGGACAAAGAAAAGCCGTTCGGTCTTGCGGTCGGTCAGATGCGTATGGCCAAAGGCCAGCAAGCGGCTGAAGCGACGGCGTATCTCGCGCCGCTTCAGATTCCGCGCCAGCCACATGCCGCTATTGATCAATAATGGGCCGGCTTTTTTGCGCAGCGCATTAGCGCTCGCATTGACAGCACGGACACTATCACGCTCTTTCTGCTTACCTGTCTCTGTCGTTATCCCGGCTTCAGCCACAGCTTCCCGCCGGGTTTCCGGTTCGTCGTGCCTGTTCGTCGCCTGACTATCTTCGGCGTCCGGCGGCATCACGGTTGGGTCGGCTTTTGGCTGCTCATACAAGACGTGCTGATGATCACCGTTCAGAAGGGCATTGATGGTGTCATTGGCCGGATACCCGGGATGGTCATTATGCGTCTTGCGCTGGACCGGTGCGTCATTCCAGAAGTCTCTCACTTGCGGAGATGGTGACTCATCAAGATCGTAGGGTCGTTCTTCCAGACCGGGAAACGACGGGCCGACAATGGGAAGGTCCGGCGCAGACTCGCCCTTGAGCGCGCGTTCTGTAATTTCGGTCAGGGACAGATCGTGGGCGGAATGTGCAATTGCGGGATCGTCATAGGATGCGCGCGAGTAGCGGCTGAAACGCTGCATTGGTTTCAATTGCCGTTCATTCGACATCTCATAAATCCTTTATCCTGCACATTTCGCCGCTAATTTCGTTACCTCGGACAGCTAGGTCATGTCTGGGCCTGGAGCTTTCATCGTCAATTCCTCGCTGCGAAACGCATCCAATTCGCTTACCGCGGCAAAAAATTGGCCGTCGCTCCTATTTGAGGTCGACATAATAACGGCAAAAAAATGGCGAGTTGGCCACAATGTTCATGAAACGTTTAAGCAAACCACATAGATGTACGATTGATTATTACAGGTTAACAAATTGAAAAGAAACGAAAAAACATATCAGTTTTGCTGTGCTACCGGTAGCTGTTCATGTGTCCGCAAATGTGCGCAAAATTGAGCAACGCTTGCCTTTTTGCAACAAATGCGTCGATTGGTCTGCACAATAAAGGAAAAGCGGGCTCGAAGGCCCGCTTTTCATCATTTCGGTACTTTCGAGACTAGTTTTTGTCTTTATCGACCAGCGCGCCTTCAGCAATCCACGGCATCATGCCGCGCAGCTTTTTCCCGGTTTCCTCGATCGGATGAGCGGCGGTTTTGGCGCGCATCGCCTTGAAGCTGGTCTGGTTGACGCGATTTTCCAGCATCCAGTCGCGCGTGAACCGGCCTTCCTGAATATCGGCAAGACATTCCTTCATGCGTGCCTTGACATCTGGCGTAATCACGCGCGGACCCGTAACGTACTGGCCATATTCAGCGGTGTTGGAGATGGAATAGTCCATATTCGCGATGCCACCTTCATAGATCAGGTCTACGATCAATTTGACTTCGTGAACGCACTCGAAATAGGCCATTTCCGGCGAGTAACCCGCTTCGGTCAACGTCTCGAAACCGGCGCGCATCAGCTCGACAAGACCGCCGCACAGGACCGTCTGCTCGCCAAACAGGTCGGTTTCGCATTCTTCCTTGAACGTTGTCTCGATGATGCCTGCGCGTCCGCCGCCGATAGCCGATGCATAGGACAGCGCGACATCATGGACATTGCCGCTGGAATCCTGTGCGATCGCGATCAGACAGGGCACGCCCGCGCCGCGCTTATATTCGGAGCGAACTGTATGGCCGGGACCTTTTGGCGCAACCATCGCGACATCGATGCCCGCGCGCGGTTCAATCAGGTTGAAATGAACGTTGAGGCCATGCGCAAAGAGCAGCGCCGAGCCGTCTTTCATCGTATTGTGCAGGTGTTCGTTGTAGATTTCGCCCTGCAATTCATCGGGTGTGAGCATCATGACGACATCAGCCCAGGCGCCGGCTTCGGCGACGCTCATGACATTCAGGCCTTCGCCCTGAGCTTTTTTCGCCGATGCAGAGCCCGGGCGAAGAGCGACGGCAACCTCAGTAACGCCGGAATCGCGCAGGTTTAACGCATGAGCATGCCCTTGCGAGCCATATCCGACGATGGCAACTTTTTTGCCCTTGATGAGATTGAGATCAGCGTCACGATCGTAATAAACGCGCATATCGTCCTCCCTGGTTACGGGTCTCGAATTTCAGTTGAACGGCTTTTTCGGGGAGGCCAGGCAGGGTCAGCCCCTTGAGCTGTGTGCCGGTTTTATAGCGGATGAAATCGAGCAATCAAAGGTTTAGATTGCCAGATGAAACAAATCCGCAATGTTCGAGGCAAGAGTTAGGGATCAGAATGAAACATGGCGGGGATTTATCGTCGGCGTCAAAGCTGTTTAACGCGCACGGCAAAGACTGGCTCGACCTTTCCACTGGCATTAACCCGGAGCCCTATCCGTTTGCGCCGCCAAGCGCGCAAAGCTGGCGAAGATTGCCGCAATCGGGCGCTTTGGAAAGGTTGCTCGGGGCTGCGCGAAAGACTTACGGGGCAGGCAATGACACTGCGATCGCCGCTGCTCCGGGCACGCAAATATTGATTCAATTGCTGCCATTGCTTGTCCGCGCCGACAAGGTCGCTATTGTCGGGCCGACCTATAGCGAACACGCATTGTGCTGGCAGGCCGCCGGAGCCGAAGTCGTCACGATCGGCGATCTGGCCTGTCCCAAGGGCTGCAGCGCCGTGGTGGTAGTCAATCCGAACAATCCGGACGGGCGAAGCTGGACGCCGCGACGCATTCTCGATTGCGCAAGCGAAATGGCGCAGCGGGGCGGCTTTCTCATCGTCGATGAAGCCTTCGCAGATGTTCGGCCGGAGATCAGCGTCGCGTCCCACGCAGGGGGGCAAGGTCTGCTTGTCCTGCGGTCATTCGGGAAGTTTTTCGGGTTGGCGGGCGTCAGGCTCGGCTTCGCTTTGGGACCGCAAGGGGTCATCGGTCGGATGATTGACATGCTGGGGCCATGGGCGGTGTCCGGCCCTGCGATTGAGATCGGAGCGCAGGCCCTGAACGACCTGGACTGGCAGGACAAAGCGCGCGCAATATGCGCCGGTATGGCGGCAAGGCTTGATGCGCTCCTGGTCGGCGCAGGCTTTGAAATGATCGGCGGCGCCGCGCTATTCCGGCTTGGGTGTCATGGCCAGGCGCAAGCGATCCATCGCGATCTCGCGAGACAGGGCGTCTGGGTGCGCCGTTTCGAGGATCACCCGCAATGGCTGCGTTTTGGATTGCCCGGCGGCGAGGCGCAATTGTCTCGTCTCGCCGCCGGGCTTGAAAATCAGAAACGCGCGCGCAGCCCGACATAGGGCGACCGCCCTGCCGTACCGAAATTGCTGATATTTTCGTAATCGGCATCGAAAATATTCTCGGCGCGACGGTAAGCTCAACGCTCTGTGTAAGATTGGAGCTACCACTAAGATCTACACGGATTAGTTGTCGACCAGATCGCTCTCGCCGCTGAAATTGAAGCGTTCGCCGATATAGACAAGCCTTGCAGTCACCGACCAGTCCACACATGGCGCGAGCGTTGCGCTGAGATTGAAGGCATGGTGCGGACGCCGGGCCAAAGCGCTGCCATCAGTTGCATCACCTGCGTCAAGCCAGGTGTAAGCGCCTTTGAAGGTAAGCATGTCCGTGGCGAACCAGCTTGCGGCAAGCTCAAAGCCGTCAATCTCGGCCTTGTCGATATTGACGAAGAGAAACTTGCCCGAGCTGCTATCGAATTCGGCGCTGATGAGATTTTTGATATCGCTGGAGAAATAGGTCGCCGAAAGCACGGCCTGACCACCCAGCAGTTCCTGATCGATACCAATATCGAAACCCCGGCTGGTCTCCACTGCCAGATCGGGATTGCCAACCGCAAAGCTGGAATCCTCGAAACGTTGCTGGATCGTGGGTGCTTTTGTGCCGGTTCCATAGCTGGCGCGAAGCTTTGTGGCGGTGGAAGGAATCATGTAGGTCACCGTCAGGCGATAGGTCGTCTCCGTTGCAGCCTCGTCAAATTCATCGACCCGAACGCCGTCGATTATGACAAGCCTCTGATCGGAATTGGCGCTGCGCATGAAAATCGAGACATTGCCGCCAGTTCCGCCAGATTGCGTGACCGTCAGCCCCGGTACGCGCTCAAGCCGTTGCGCCAGATTTTTGGCTTGCGCGTTCTCGATCTCCGACTTGTCTATAATGGTTGACGCACGGCCGACATCCCCCCCATTTTCTGCAAATCGGCTGGCGGTGATAATGATGGGCTCAAGTTCTATAGGGGTTTGCGTATAAGCTGTTTCAGCAAGGTGCAAACCGATAAGAACAACGACGCATGAATAGCTGCGCGAAAGGCGATATGTGATTTTGACCTCTGATCCGATTGGTCCAGCCATGAAGGCGCCCGCCACGAAATGTGTCTCGGGCAATGCGCAGTGCGCTAGCACGCGAGCCATGCCGCAGCCAGTCGCGCAGAGCGCGTGGGGTGCGATCTGCGTTCTGGCGGTGGTTTTGCTGTGGGGGATGGCGTCGGTTAGCGCCCGGGCGGGGGATGCTCGCCCCTTGCGGATCGTATCGATCAATGCGTGCACGGATCAGTTGTTGTACGCGCTGGCGGATCGGGAGCAGATCGCCGCGCTGACGCATTACGCCGTGGAGGATGATTATTCGATTTTTGTCGATGAAATCCGCAAGAGTGGCATCCCGCGGATTCAGGGCAATGCGGAGGAAGTGCTCAAGCTCAAGCCGGACCTCGTTCTTGCGGGAACCTATACGCGGCGGGCGACGCGCGACCTGCTCGCGCGCCATGGCGTTCGCATCGAGCTGTTATCTCCTGCCCGCAATATTGCCGAAAGCAAGGCGGCGATCCGGCGAGTGGCCGGTCTCGTCGGGAAGGACGGCAAGGGACAGGCGCTCATCGAGCGGATCGACAATGCGCTGAATCAGCATGGCGAGACGTTTGCCGATGCGCCGGAATTGCTGCAATTGCAGCGCGGCGGCTACGTCTCCGGCCCGGGTACGCTGATCGGCGATCTGCTTTCGCGTTTCGGTGTCAGGAATGCCGCTATCGGGCTTGGCGTCGATCAGATCGGCGTGACCTCGCTTGAAATGGCGCTTAAACTGCGCGCCGACGGCCTGGTGCTTTTCGATCCGTTGTCCAGCGCGACGGATCAAGGCTCCGCAATGCTGCTGCATCCGGCTCTTCGAAAGATC